>CAZBKO010000115.1:0-6228 GCA_964492545.1 uncultured Lachnospiraceae bacterium | reverse complement strand
TCTAGTATTGATATTGCAATGGTTGCAAGGCTTTTTTATGCTGCGAAGTTTGAGTTATATATATCGGATAAAAAAATAATATATTAACTGTGCAGGCTGCATAGTACTTTCCTGAAAAGTCTTGCAATAAATCCCACTAGAATTGCAGCTATTATAGTGCCTTCACGCACGCCTGATAATTCTCCGGCAAGAATAAATGAGATTGCGCCGGCAATAACTGCCATAGATGTGTCGAAAATAACTTTTGTGGTACCAAACTCAAAATTCCATTTGGATGAGACGGCTCTAACAAAGGATTCGCCAGGAAGCATGGCAACATCAGCAACAACCTCAATATACACACCGAATCCCAAAACAATACAGCCTGCTAACAGGTAAACAAAAGACATGATATAGTTTGATGGATTCATATTTGATAGGAGCAGCATTGTCAAATCAATAAAATATCCAAATAATACAGAGATGGGTATTTGCAACAGATGCTCAGCATGAAAATCTTTTTTTAGTATAAATAGCTGTAGAAGAATAAGCAGCAAGCTAAATATAATTGTGAAATTTCCAAGGGTGAGATTGAAGTTAAGACTTAGTACATATGGGATTGATGAGATAGGTGAAGTGCCAAGACACGCCTTGGTAATCAGGCTCACACCCAATGAATTTATAAGTAGTCCAATTAAAAATAATATGTAGCGTTTTAGTTTTTCCATAATTTCTCCAATTCTTTAGTAAAAATGTACAACATTTGAAATTATAGTTTTATATAGAAGGAAAGTCAATAAAAAACATTGCAGGGAAGAGGCATTTTGATGTAAAATATAAGAAAAATTTGAAGCGAGGATTGCATATGCAATATAGAAAAAATAAGTACGACGAGGATATTTCACTTCTAGGCTATGGATGTATGAGATTCAGCAAAAAGGGCAATGGAATAGATATGGATAAGACTGAGAAAGAAATAATGACGGCGATTAACAGCGGCGTGAATTATTTTGATACAGCTTATATTTATCCGGGAAGTGAAGTAGCTTTGGGAACAATACTTGACAAGAATCAGGTGCGTTCTAAGATAAATATTGCCACAAAGCTTCCTCAGTATCTTATAAGATCAAGAGAAGCGATAGACAAGTATTTTGATGAGGAGCTTAAGAGGCTGAAAACAGATTACATAGATTATTACCTGATGCATATGCTGACAGATATTGTATCGTGGAATAAGCTGAAAGCATTGGGAATTGAGGAATGGATAGATTCGCAGAAGAAGCAGGGAAAAATAAGAAATATCGGTTTTTCTTTCCATGGGAATACAGACATGTTTATACAGATTTTAAATGCATATGATTGGGATTTTTGCCAAATTCAGTACAACTATATGGATGAGAATACACAGGCTGGAAGAAAAGGACTTATGGCTGCTGCCGAGAAAAATATTCCCGTGATTATTATGGAGCCATTAAGAGGTGGAAAGCTGGTTGATTTGCTGCCTGAGAAGGCAAAAAAACTAATTGCTGAAAATAAAAAGGGATATTCACCGGCAGAATGGGCATTTAGATGGCTCTGGAACCAACCACAGGTAACCTGTGTGTTGTCTGGAATGAATTCAGTTGATATGGTAGAAGAAAATATTCGTGTTGCAGGGGAAGTACAGGTGGGGGAATTTACAGAAGAAGATAACAGGATGATAGAGGCTATAAAGGATGAAATAAGCAGGAATATCAAGGTTATGTGTACAGGTTGTGCTTATTGCATGCCATGTCCTAAGGGAGTAGACATACCAGGACTATTCAGATGCTACAATCAAATGTATACAGAAAAGAAATCAGCCGGCAGATTCGAATATGCGCAGGTAATAGGACTTAGGAAAACGCCTGCATTTGCTACACAGTGCATAGGCTGTGGAAAATGCGAACAGCACTGTCCTCAGCATATTTCCATAAGAGACGAGTTGAAGAGGGCTGACAAAAAAGTACGTCCATTACCATATAAGCTTGGAATAAATATAGCATGTAAATTTATGTTAAAGGAAAAATAAGCCTGATGACATAATCATTCACATAACTATTTGTGTAGGAGCATCACAAATAGCATTGATGGCAGAAGCGAAATCGCCTGCGCGAATTTCTCTTCGCCACGTCGCATAAAGATGCTCCGGAATGGAGGAAATGTGAAAAGTTCGCTCGATAGCGTCCATTTCACATAACTATTTGTGTAGGAGCATCACAAATAGCATTGATGGCAGAAGCGAAATCGCCTGCGCGAATTTCCCTTCGCCACGTCGTATAAAGATGCTCCGGAATGGAGGAAATATGAAGTTTTCAGAAATTGATATTGAACAGATACAGATGGATGGTTACGACAAAATGCTTATTATGCGCGAAGGACAGATGTTTCTTGGTGGAGCCATAAGAAATGTGCTGCTTCACAAGAACATTCTCGATGAGAAAGAGATAATTACACAATTTGGAGATCAGGGAGTGTGGATAATAGAAATTTTGTAACGAAAAACTTTTGACAAATTAAATTTGCCTTGTTATAATTTTAACAACCGAGTAGCAGAGAGCGTAAATCCAGGAATTGGATTTGCGCTCTTTTTGTGTAGACAACGAGCCAAGGATGGCGATTCGTGCTTGCACGAGAATCGACATATTTGGCGACTGTACATCAGCGAGTGACTTCGGTCACGAGCTGTGTACAGGGTTGTCGGCAGAGCAGGCAGGTGCCTGCTCGAAAGTAGACAACGAGTAGGGGAAGTCGATTCGTGCTTGCACGAGAATCGACATATTTGGCGACTGTACATCAGCGAGTGACTTACCGATAGCTACCGGGGATATAGAAAGAGAGGAAATTTGAAGTGCAACAGGATAAGACAGTAAACAAAATGGCAGTGGCACCAGTTAACAGACTGATGCTTGGTATGGGCATACCAATGATAATATCAATGGTATTGCAGGCGGTATATAATATTGTAGATAGTGCTTTTGTATCTAATATGGAAGGGAATGGTGAGGCAGCACTCAATGCATTAACACTTGCATTTCCAGTACAAATGCTCATGGTTGCAATTGCAATAGGTACAGGTTTGGAACAAATGCGCTTTTGGCAAAAAGCCTTGGACAGAATAACAGGGAAAAGGCTAGCCGTGTAGCTGGAAATGGAGTTTTCCTAGCCAGTGTAATATATGTTATGTTTGTGATTTTTGGCATTACAGGTGTTAATGCATATATTTCAACTCAGACAAGTAATTCTGAAATAAAAAATATGGCAGTCAAATATCTGACAATATGCTGTATAATCTCATTTGGAATTACATTTTTTTCGATATTTGAAAAGGTGCTTCAGGCAACTGGTAAATCAATGTATTCAACTATTGCACAAATACTTGGTGCAGTTGTAAATATTATTCTTGACCCAATACTTATTTATGGATTGTTTGGAATGCCTAAGCTCGGTGTCAGCGGCGCAGCATATGCTACTGTAGTTGGTCAAATCGTATCACTTGTGGCAGCAGTTTTATTCCATTTAAAATATAATGTAGAAATAGACAATGCATTTAGATACAAGCGTCCGTCAATGGATATCATAAAGGAGATATATGCAATTGGGTTGCCAGCCATAATAGCTCAGGCACTTATGTCATTCATGACATACATTTTAAATGTTATTTTTGTTAGAATTGATGAGAGCGTTGTAACTGCATATGGTCTGTATTACAAGATTCAACAGTTCATATTATTTGCGGCATTTGGACTTAGAGATGCCATAACTCCTATTGTATCATTTAATCATGGAATGAAGAGCAGCAAACGTGTAAAACAGGGAATAAAATATGGATTAATTTATACATTTATCATTATGGCAGCAGGATTTGTTTTGATTGAATTATTTGCAAATCAGTTTGGAGCTCTATTTGGACTTTCAGGAACTACAGAGGTGTTATGTGTTGACGCCATGAGAATCGTCTCAATCAGTTTTGTTTTTGCAGGGGCGAATATTGCATTTCAGGGCATATTTCAGGCTGTCGACAGTGGAATTGAATCACTAATAATATCACTTTGCAGACAGCTGGTATTTATTGTTCCTCTTGTCTGGGTATTTACGAATATAGTGATAAAACATCCTGATTATATGTGGATAATATGGACCAGCTTTCCAATAACAGAGATTGCTACATCAGCAATTGCATTTTTCCTGATGAAAAAAGTAAGTAAAAATAAGATTACAACCCTTGAACCATGCTGATAAATTATTGCAATTATTGAAATAATTGATATAATTGTGCAAGGAGCATCACAAATAGTATTGATGGCAGAATCGCCCCGTCGCACAGAGATGCTCCGGAATGTGGAGAAAATGTGAAAAGTCCGCTCGATAGCGTCCATTTCACATAACTATTTGTGCAAGGAGCATCACAAATAGTATTGATGGCAGAATCGCCCCGTCGCACAGAGATGCTCCGGAATGTGGAGAAAATGTGAAAAGTCCGCTCGATAGCGTCCATTTCACATAACTATTTGTGCAAGGAGCATCACAAATAGTATTGATGGCAGAATCGCCCCGTCGTACAGAGATGCTCCGGAATGGAGAAAATATGGAATTTCAGAAGACAATTGAAACAAGAAGAAGTATAAGAAACTATGATGCAAGTAAGAAGGTAACCGAGGATATGATAAAGGAAATCATTGACGCAGCGCAGCTTGCACCGACTTGGAAGAATTCGCAGACAGGCAGATACTATGTAATAATGTCCGAGGACAAGAAGGAAACATTTAGAAATGAATGTCTTCCAGCATTTAATGCCAAGAATTCAGATGGAGCATCAGCAATAATTGTGACAACATTTGTAAAGAATCATTCAGGATATGAGAGAACTACAGGTGAACCAACTAATGAGTTAGGCAATGGCTGGGGAATATACGATCTTGGACTTCAGAACGAGAATATGATTCTAAAGGCTGCTGATATGGGCCTTGGAACACTTATTATGGGAATAAGAGATGAGGCTAAGGTCAAGGATATGCTTAATATTCCTGAAACTGAAGCGGTAGTATCTGTTATTGCATTGGGATATAGCGCAGCAGAGGCTGTTATGCCAAATAGAAAAGAAATAGAAGAGATAATCAGAATATTTTAACTGTAGATGACTATAATATACTAATGAATGCTCCGAAATGGAGATTAGTATGAAAAAAGCAATAATAGTTTTGGCAGCAGTTGTATTTTGTATTGGTGCATTTATAATCGTAGAAGATGATAGTAAGAGCATTACAAATATAGCGGAGAAAAAATCAGAAAAGGAATTTATAAAGTGGGCAGAATTTAATGCATCACTTGAAGCATTGGAAACTGCGTACGAGCTTGATGTAAGTACATATGGAAGTGAGCTTCATTACAATTGGATAGAACTTCTAGCTTATGCTGCTGCCAAAAATGGTGGCAGCTTTAATTCTGCTTCAGTAAAGTATATTAATGATATCGCAGACAGGCAAAAAAGAGGGGAAAAGCTTTCAGATATTACAAAGGATATGAAATACTATTCATATTATAGGCAGGTATATGAAGCAGTTCTCGGTGGAATGGTTGGGACATTTAAGCTCAAATCAAAGAATGAAAAATGGGAGGAAAAATATGGCCTGAAATGTTATTCCCCAATTGGGAAAGGATTTGATTATTCAGATTATGATGATTTTGGTTCATCAAGGTCATATGGCTATAGTAGACCACATCTGGGGCATGACATGATGGGACTTATTGGAACACCAATTATATCAGTTGAATCAGGATATATAGAGGTGCTAGGCTGGAATCAGTATGGAGGCTGGAGAATAGGAATTAGAAGTGATGACAAAAAGAGGTATTACTATTATGCACATCTTTGCCAAAACAGGCCGTTTGCAGAGGGACTTAAGGAGGGGGATAAAGTGACTGCAGGTGATGTGATTGGATATATGGGGCATACCGGCTATAGCTCCAAGGAAAATGTAAATAACATTGATGAAGTTCATTTACATTTTGGTATTGAGCTTATATTTGATGAAAGTCAGAAAGAGTGCAATAATGAGATCTGGATTGACTGCTATAATCTGTGCAGATTTTTACGTAGAAACAGAAGTGAAATTGAACGTGATGAATCTACAAAGGAGTGGAGGAGGACTATTTGCCAGTTGACAGCTTTGAGAAATAAAAACTTTTCGCGATAAAATAGCCAGATTTCAAGCATATTAACCTCTAGTG
>CAZBKO010000114.1:0-6245 GCA_964492545.1 uncultured Lachnospiraceae bacterium | reverse complement strand
TTATCAATGCTTTGAGGGTGGTTTATAAAGTACTGACGTAGAATCTCAGTATCATTATACTTCATTGTGGCTATACCCACAATATTTATTTTCCGTATTTTTACATATAATTTAAATATATCCAAAAATCCAACTGCTTTAATAAAATAAGGATGGTGATTATCATATATGATTATAGCCCGCTTTGGAATACAATGAAGCAAAATGGTATATCTCAATATTTTCTAATTAAAAATGGTATCGACAACAAAACATTAGATTCACTTAAGAAAAATAAGAACATCACAATGATAACTCTAGAAAAACTGTGCAAAATTATAGGTTGTACGCCTAATGATATTGTGACTTTTACAGACTAAGGACCATCGAGGAAATCTCGATGGTCCTTAAATTTTATTCTCCGCTGCTACTATTATTCCATAGTTCTCTTACCTTGTCGACGCTAATATTAAATTCTTCTGAAGCATCTTTAATTATAGTGTCAATTGACTGATTATATTTTAGTGCAAGGTGTATATGTGCTAAGATTCCTTGCTCTAAGCCTTGTTCTAAGCCTTGTTCTATTCCTTCTTCGTACCAATATTCGCGTTCGGCCTTTCTTAGCTTAGCTTCTTCCTTTTCCTTGTCATATTCAAAGATACTCATGCTATCCCCTTTTCTGGAGCATTTTGCGACAGGGCGAATTGAAATTCGCGTAGGCGATTTCAATTCTGCCATAAAGACTATTTGTGCTGCTCTTGTACAAATAGTTATGTGAAAAATAGGTCATATAAATTATTTTGGGTAGATATTTGTTATTGTTGTTTATTTTTCTCCCAAATCTCTGTAACTTTAGTAACATCAATTCCTGTTTCTTCTGAAATATCGTTAATTATAGTTTCAATTGACTGACTATATTTTAATGCAAGGTGTATATAGGCTAAGACTCCTTGTTCTAAGCCTTGTTCTAAGCCTTGTTCTATTCCTTCTTCGTACCAATATTCGCGTTCGGCCTTTCTTAGCTTAGCTTCTTCCTTTTCCTTGTCATATTCAAAGATACTCATGCTGATTACCTCCGCCTTATTTTTACTAAGAAATTCTTCAAGAATTCCATTCTGTATGCATTCGTCTACTGCACAATTAACAGCCTCAGACAAATCCATTGTCTGTGCATATCTTCTCACGAAAGCCACATAATATGCATACTGGTCAAGTGTACGACACTGTTTCATCAATTCTACATTATGTCCCTCATTAATATCAAGCATAGTCACGCGAAGCTCAAGGTCAGGGTCATCCTGGGGAATCTCGTATGCATCAGACAGCTTAAGAATCTGTCTGTCCGAAATATCTTTTGTACCATTGTAGAATACAATGAATTTGGGTGTAGGTATCTTCTGTATCATCGAAGAATATAAAGTCTTATTCACAATAAGCTTCTGATATTCGCAGGATACATAAATAAGATCTCTAAGCGGCATGTTCGGGTTATAGGTTGACTGATGCTCATACAGGTTGAGACAGCTGTTAATCATAAATGCGATATCATTCTTGTATCCAAGATAAACAGCATTCTCAAGCGTCACAATCTCTAGCTCCGACACGTCCTCATAGCTGGTGTGATTCATTGCATTATACAGCTCTAACAGATTCTCTCTGTCGCTAAAAAGCATTCGAAATACTGTGTCCTTAAAATTCTGTACCACGTTGACCGTCTCACCGGTAGCAGGTGCACTGTTCAACAGTTCCTTGTTATTCATTTATCTTACCTCCTGTAAAACTACTGCAGGAGCATTCCAGTAATCTCCTGCTTATAAAATGTGATTAAAAGCAATGATTTTCTGAAATGTTATTAGATTAATTTAGATGGCAGAATGCCTTTGTTGAATTCATAGAAAAATGCTTTGCTATATATTAACATACTGGAAATATTTATTCAACAGAAAATTATTTCCAGTATTGAAAATATATTGTTGGCATACTCTGTTATATATAATGATGGCTTCTTGAAAAAACGAAGTGACTTTTTCCGTACGAATTTGTAAACATCCCGCGGAGCGCTTTTAATTGATATGATGCAATTTCCATATCAATTAATAAAGCTGTAATGCATTAAGACATATTACCCCTTTGCATTACAGCCCTATATATTCTCTTTATTAATTAACTTACAATTTCCGCTATACTTCCAAGAAGTCCTCCATTACTTGCCTTGGTCTGCTCTGGTCCTTTACTTGTATTCATAGTAGTTCCGTTCATAGTTGGCGCTACAAGAATTTTACCGCTGCCTCTATACACATTTACAACACCCTCTCCTGAAAGTAATGTACCTGTGAAAGTCTTTGTTACATTCTCTGTTCTAAAATCTAATGAACCGGACCATGCTACTGCCATATTTCCATCAATTTTAACTTCATCATTATCTAATACAAACTCAAATAGTTCTTCTCTTGGAGAATGCGATTCGAGTACAACCAAACCACTACCTATGAGCTTAAGATTAAATATTCCCTCTGCACCCATTAATGCTGTAGTAACATCTGATCTCTTTACAATTTTTTCCTCTAATGATGAGTCACAAGCAAGAAACAAACCGTCATCAAGAACTATTCCACCCTCCCATGTCGATACATCTTCAATAAATAAATGATTATATGTAGGTTCAAGCATCAAATATCCATTACCTTTATATGTAGGTTTTACAGCAGATTCACCAGTTACCACACCCTTAGCAACCTTACCAAGAAAATTTTTAACGCCTGTAACTCCCGTCTCCATTGTAACATCGCCACTTAACCATTGCATTGCACCTGACTGTATTCTTACTTCATTTCCCTTAAGTGTACATAATACCTGTCTTCTGCGCACATTCATCTGACTCATAAAATATGCTGTTTGCGCGCTGGCCGAACCAACACTTAAATCCTTTTGATGTTCAAAGATCGTAAATACTCCTGACTGGTCCTTGCATATCATATTCTTGTTATCAAATACATTTCTTAACTCAACCATACTAATCTCCATTCTGGAGCTACTTCTTTCAATTCTTTGTATTTACTCCTACAATTTATTAAACTAAGATTGTTTTATTTAAATTTCACTGATATAATGAAAGAAATTTATTTTATAAGGGAGATTCAATATGGGATTTTTTGATAACATAATTAAGAATTCAGCTAAGAAATTTGTAACAGAAACAATTGATAAAAAGATAGATAGTAAGGTAAATAATATTGCTAATTCAATTTTACCATCCTTCAATTCATCTTCTTCAGGATCTAGTTCTCACAGCCGCAAGGAAAGTGATTCTATTCACAAAAAGTTGGATATCATTTTTAGCGAAGAGTTTGCTGAATATGACATTCGTTGTGATGTATCCGCTCAGGAGTTTTTTGCTGAGGATGGAGCACAGACATATACATATGGAATGTACCTGAACGGTCAGCCTAAAGCTATGATAATGATTCTTGATGGTCATAATGAGTACCGCAAGGCAAGCATACTTAAGGCTCAGAATGCTTGTATTCGTAATGGAATTCCGTATATGAATTTTATGTCGTATATGTCTAACCACTATGATTATGTATCTAAAAGATTACACGATTCTGTTAACTAGCAGGATTTTACCATTATTTGATAAAGAAAGAGAAAAGTAACGTTTGTTGCGCCCGTGGCGGATAAAGCATACCCTATATAGCACTTTACGGGCAGTCTTGGTATGTTCAATCCTGTAGAATAAGCATGGCTTATTCTTTCAAAGCTGTTTCTCTTTCTTTTTTTATGCCAAGGGGAGATAACAATGATTCTAGATGACATTTCAAACAAAGAAAACTGGGATGCTTTTCTTCAATACAAAATCGAAGTACAACATTTACCCAAAACAGAGCAGCTTGCCTTAAATACATTTATCGAGGAGGAACAATTTGTATCCCTAAGCTCTGCCTGGAGAAATAATACATTTCCAGCTAGTCATCCTCAAAAACATACCATAAACAAATCTATGTCCGACAAAAAACGTGTAGTATATTCATTCGAATCAAGTGAAAATATTATGCTTAAATTCATTGCCTGGAGTCTCTATGGCTATGACACCTGCTTTTGCAATAACTGCTACGCATTTCGACGCAATTACGGTGTAAAGGATGCTCTTAACCGAATGCTTCGTCATAAGGAAATCAGTAGTTCCTATTGTCTTAAAGCAGATATTCACAACTATTTCAACTCTATCGATGTAAATATGCTCGTAGACAAGCTTTCTTTCATAAAAGACAGTGACGAGCCACTATATAATCTCTTTTCTAAAATGCTCCTTAATGACACCGTTTCCTATAATGGCGAACTTATTCATGAGAATCACGGAGCAATGGCTGGCACACCTGTATCTCCATTCTTTGCTAACATTTATCTTGCAGAGGTTGATAAGTATTATGAAGATAACAATATCCTATACTTCAGATATTCAGATGATATACTAATCTTCGCAGATACTATGGAAGAACTAAATGAATATAAGGAAATACTATATGACTTTCTATCCAAGCTTAATCTTACCATCAACCCTGATAAGCTGGCTATCTATAATCCGGGTGAAACTATTGATTTTCTCGGATTCGGGTACTGCAACGAAACCATTGATTTATCAGCATCTACCATAGTCAAGACCAAAGCGAAAATAAAGAGAAAAGCTCACTCTCTCAGGCGATGGGCCATTAAAAAAGATCTTCTAATGGAGAAGGCAGCTATTGGCTTTATTAATACAATGAATTACAAGTTCTACGGCGGTGATCCACTCTACAGAAATGATGATGATTTCACATGGAGCAGATGGTTTTTTCCAAACATCACTACTGATACCAGCCTCAAACTGTTAGATGCATACATGCAGGAATACATTCGCTATATTTTTACCGGAAGACACTATAAAGGTAACTATAGAATAACCTACAGCACCTTAAAGAAGCTTGGATATCTTAGTTTGGTAAATGAATATTATAAATAAAGATTACTACCTGCTCGCTTCCCAAATAGCACTTACCTTTTCCCTGCTCACGCCAAATTCCCCTGCTACTTCCACTATTGCTTCTTCTATAGTTTCTGTATGTTTAAGAGCTATTCGAATGCATGTAAGAATTCCCTGTTCCACACCTTGTTCTATTCCCTGTCCTATTCCCTGTTCTATTCCCTGTTCTATTCCTTGGGATAATCCTTCCTCATATCCATAATCACGTTCTGCTTTCCTGAGCATAGCCTCTTCTTTTTCTTTATCATATTCAAAGATACTCATACTGATTACCTCCGCCTTATTCTTTTTCAGAAATTCTTCTAATATGCCATCTCTTATGCATTCTTCAACTGCATTATTTACCGCCTCAGCTAAGTCCATTACTTCTGCATATTTTCTCACACACGCTACATAATACGAATATTCTTCAAGTGTCTTACACTGTTTCATTAAATCCATATTATGACCTTCATTAATATCCAGCATTGTCACTTGAAGTTCCAGCTCCGGATCATCCTGTCGTATCTCATATGCATCTGATAATCTTAATATTTTCTTATCACATATTCCCTTTTTCCCATTATAAAATACTACAAACTTAGGTGTGGGAATCTTCTGTATCTTAGATGAATACAGAGTCCTATTCACAACAAGCTTCTGATATTCGCAGGATACGTATATTAGGTTCCTAAGTGGCATATTAGGATTATATGTAGACTGATGCTCATACAGATTCAAACAGCTGTTAATCATAAATGCAATATCATTCTTATATCCAAGATATACTGCATTCTCCAAGGTCACAATCTCCAGTTCCGACGTATCCCTGTAGGATGTATTGTTCATAGCATTATACAATTCCAAAAGATTCTCGCTGTCACTGAATAGCATTCTAAACACAGTATCCTTGAAATTCTGCTGAACGCCTACCTGTACTCCATGTGTAGCAATAATGCTACCGCCTTCTTTGTTATTCATAAATTCTACCTCCCATATAGCAAATGCAGGAGCATTTCAGAAATCTCCTGCTCATAAAAATGTGATTAAAAGCAATGATTTTCCGAAATATTATAAGAATAATTTAGATGGCAAAATGCCTGTTGAATTCATAGAAATATGCTTTGCTATATATTAACATATTATAGAACTTGATTCAATATAAAATAGAATATTTTATATATTTTTATGTATATTATTAGTAAATACGAATCTAGGGAAACACTGATTAATTCGAGCATTTACACCTAAAATATAGTATAATATA
>CAZBKO010000113.1:0-6511 GCA_964492545.1 uncultured Lachnospiraceae bacterium | reverse complement strand
AAATGGAAAGAAAGTATATGCCGGCTTTTCAGCTGTCAAATATATAGTAAGATAAACATGAAGTATGCTGACAACATCACGTCAGAGAATGGAGTAGGAAATGAAAAAAAGAACCAGAAAAACATGGAAAAGAATAATAGCATTATTGCTTGCAATAGCTCTTATAGCTATTGATATTCCTGTAAGTAACTTATTAAAGGTCAGCGCAGGAAACGAAAGCGGTAATATTGTTTCAATTGCATACGAAAATGGCTCATTTGAAATACTAAATGGAACAACAGACGTTAAGTATATAAGTACGGATAATGATGAATTAAGTATTACAATTACACTTGCAGCTACAGTAAAAACTGTATACGTGGATGAAACTCAAATGCCAAAGGTGGCCAACACTGTAACCTGTAGTATATCAAAGGATACAGAGCATAATATTAATGCTGATGGTGTAACAGCTAAAATTAAGTGGATAAAGGATACGAGTATACCGGATATAAGTAAGATTACCAATGAAGATGGTACTACTACATACACAAATGCTGTAGTAGCCAAGGGAACAACGGTCAGAGTATATGTTAAAGAAGAGAATCCTAATAAATTAATTGTAAATGGCAGTGAAGTAGAGTCACCGGTTCAGAATGATGGTGATAATAAGTACTATTCTTACACATTTCAGACAGCAGGCAGCTACATATTTAAATGTAATGACATGGCAGGAAAGGAAAGTAATCCTGTAAGTCAGATAACAGTTGACGACGAAGGTCCGGCAATTAGTCATGTAACAAGTTCAACAGGTTCAGCACTTGATAAAAATAATAGTATTTGTTATATTGATGGAGATACAGCTTCAGTAAGAATATATGTAACAGACAATAATTCAGATATAGCATCAATAAAGGTAAACGATGGAAGCGAAAATACTACTGTAAAGACAGACGGAAGCATAAAGTATTTTGAGTGCAGTGTAAATGCTTCTTCAAACGGAATTATATTAAAGGATACACTTGGCAATACAACAGAAACATCATTGCTGTTTGCGAAGATAACGGAGCCACAGATAACAGCATTGTCAGGTAAAGATGGCAATAATTATGTTTCACTCAGCGCTACTTCAAGCAATTATACAACAGACGGAAGATACTGGGTATATCTTGATGTTACGGCAGGAAATCGTGGAAATGTTCAAGGGATTAAGTATTCAACAACAAATGATATAGCAACAGCCAATACAGCAATAGAAATAATAGGGGGCAAATATGTTGTCAAGTTAAGCGAAATAAGTGAAGAAACAACATATTATTTCTGGGCATACGACAATAAAAATAAAGTATCTGCGGTAAAAAGCTACAAATTTGATATAGACAGTGATGATGTAACTATTGATTCATACAGTATCACACAAGATACAGACTACATATTTTTGGAAAATAAATATACATTAGATGTAGTTTTTAAAAGTGGAGTAAACACATTAAAAGAAGTAACAACTTTATTGGAAAAGGATGTACAAGTAAAAGATGTTAATGGTGTGACCCATTATTACATAGAAGGCTTAACGAAAAATCAAATAGCAGAAACAGTAACATTTTCCATAAAGAAGAACGTAGTTAATTCTTTGACATATACGGCATCTGTGACATATAAGCAGAATATAGCCATAATAAGTGACAGCTACAAATCAATATTTAATAAAGCAGATTTTCAGCAAGAGAATTTGGACAATGACACAATTAAATTTACAGTTGAAAACGAGACAGACGACAATGCAACAGTAAAGTATTCAATACTTAAAAAGGTTTCAGATACGAAGACAAATCCAATTGTATCAAACGTATCATTAAGTGCAGATTCAGATAAAAATTATTCTATTAATTTTAAGCAGAAAATAAGCGAAAATATTTCAGTCGATGGAGAATATGCAATTTATATCAATTCCAGCTACAAAAAGAAGAATTGCATTCAAAAAATCTATATTACAGTAGATACCCAGGACCCTACTGCTAATGTTACATATGCGGATGAGGGTAATACTGTGAATGAAGATACAATATCTGATTTAGAAGTAAAAGATATTTTATATGGTATTTCAGGCGAAGGCTCAGTGACTATCAGTATAACAGATGATGCTGATACTCCAATGGAATTAGATGAAAAATATTTATCTAACCTTAGCGGAAGTGGCAAGAAGCTTAAACTGAAAGAATACGTCAAAGGTGAAGCTATTGAAAACGGAACATATACAATCACAGTTGAGGTAAAGGACAAAGCAGGAAATACGGCAACATACACAAAGACATTGGTATATGATAATACAGGTGTGGATTTCGAAGCAAATATCAATGATTACACAGACGGTTCATGGATAAATGTAAATAGTCATGTATATACCTTGTCAATAGACGACATTGAAACAGGTTCATATGAAATTAGCGATGTGACAGCAACGTTAAAGTCAGGAACGAATTATGCAACAATTCAGAACATGACTTTAGAGCCAAATGATGGAGTATATAAATTAGACTTATTGTCATTGTATAATGATGGAAAGCTTGTAGAGGGCTCGAATAAGGTTACTATCAAGATTACAAATAGTGCTTACGACCCTGCTTCAGACAGCAATTCTTCACTGACATATAAAACAATAGAGAAGGAAATAAAGATTGATACAGTTGCTCCAAGTAAACCAATAGTAAACATTGGTGACTATAGCAGCGAGTGGACAAGAACTTCCATAGCAGCATTAGCAACATCAACTGATGAAACTTCACAGGTGGCAGGAGTGTATTTTTACAGAACTCTGAATGCTACAGTTTCAAATGATACGATTATTAGCAATAAGCAGTTATATACAAATACAATGATGCCACCAAGCAGTACAGGCTTAAATGATGATCAGCTTAAGAACGTTTCCGGTTCATACACATACTATATCTTTTCAGAAGATAATGCAGGAAACAGGTCTGAAATAGCAAAGGTTGAAAACATTAACTTTGATATTTCAAAGCCGGCAATTACAGCTAATGTAGATGAAACAGCAGCCGGATTAGTCAAATATACTGACAGTACACCGGCTGAAATGGTGTGGTATAACAAGAATGTTAATGTTAAATATACAATGATAGGAAAAAAATCATTACTAAATATATTTGAACATAACGCAATATTAATTAATGAGTATAAAAATATTACAGTCAGAAATAAGAAGTCAGTGAATGCCTTAAATTATACTGGAGTACTTTCTACGATAAGTGAAACATCAAATACTGATGGTAAATGGACATCTGAGTTTTATGTTAAAAATGTAGCTGGTGGTGAACAAAGGAAGAACGACCTCACTTTCGTCATAGATACAACTAAGCCAAAGCTTACAAAGAATACTGTATCATCTAAAAATATAGCAGGCATACATTATGATGATGAAGAAATCACAATATCCGGTACTGCAACAGACAATGTACTCCCTGGAATTGAAGGTTCAGGTATTAAGAAAATTGAGTTGATGAATAGCAGTAATGACATTGTAACATCATCAAAGGCTTCAACTTACAGCTTCAAGCTTACAAACAATGGTACATATAAGGGTTATTACCTTAAGATTACAGATAATGTTAACAACGAAACAATAGAAAAATTGCCAATAATGGTAATATCTAAGAAAGATGCAGCCATATCAATGCTTGGTCAGAGTGGATATGCAAAAGTAGGAAGCAAAATCTGGTATAATGGAAATGCAAATATTTCCGTAAATGCAGAAAGCAGTATATCAGGAATTGATTCGATCGTAACAACAATAAATGGTACAGAAGTTAAGAGTGATAAAGATATAAGCAGTGATAAGAAGGTAGACAGTAAGAGCTATACAGTTAACACAGGACATAAGGGAGTTAAGATTGATGCAGAAGATAATTCTTATGTAATCAAGACAGTCGTAACAGATAATGCAGGTCACAAAACAGATAAAACTTACACTGTATATAAAGACACAGTTGCTCCAAAGATAGTAGGATTCAAGTTCAATAATACCGAGGCCACTGTAATTGAAAGAAAATATGGATACTTCTTCAGTGAAGATACAGATGTAGAAATCAGAGCAACGGATGCGGAAAATGAATCGGGAATCAGCAGCATTTCATTCTATACAATAGATAAAGCTGGTAAAAAATCGCCGGTAACAGCTAAGACAACTAAGAATGGAACAGCTACATTTACAGTAAAAGCTAATTTCAAAGGTCAGCTGTATGCATACGCAACTGACAAAGTAGGAAATTCAAGCAACAGTAAAACAGAATCAAAGAACCGATTATCAGGTGCGATTATCGAAAAACAGGAAGATCATGAACAGTTCTCTTCAATCAAATTCGATAAGAGCAACACGGTGCTGAAAGACGTTGATGGCAGAGAGCTTTATAATTCAAATGTTCCATTAACAATAAACGTAACAGATACATTTTCAGGTATATCATATGTGTCATGGACAGTAACATCAGATGATGAAGCAGCAACAAATGTCAACGGAAGTATTAAGATAGACGAAACAGGAGCAGCAAATGGTGATGCAGACAATACTAATAAGGAACAGGATAATAATATTGTAACATCATTATCTAAGAAGCTTGTTATTAGTGATAACAGCAATAACATAAGAGTTAAAGTAACATTGAAGGATAATGCAGGAAACAGTTCATCTAAGGTAATCCGTTTCAGTATTGATAAGACCGCACCGGTTGTAAACATAACATATGATAACAACAGAGCTGACAATACTAACGCAGATATATTTAAGGATAACAGAACAGCAACAATCAGAGTTACAGAACGTAATTTTAATGCTGATGATGTTAAGATTAAGATAACAAATTCAGAGAATACAATTCCAGCATTAAGCAAATGGGCTACTGTAGCAGGAACAGGAAATGGAGATTCAACAACCAATACAGCTACAATTACATACAATGTAGACGGAGATTATACATTTGACATAACATATAGTGACAATGCAGCTAACAAATCCACACCTGCTTATGGAAATTCAGCAGCACCTCGTGAATTCACAATTGATAAGACAAATCCAACAATTGCGGTGGCATATGATAACAACAATGCCGCAAATGGAGCTTATTATCAGAATGGTAGAACAGCAACAATAACAATTGTTGAGCATAACTTCAGTGCTGACAGATTTACAATGACTGCCAGAGAAAATGGACAGAATTCAGCAAAGGCTGTAGGAAACTGGACAACCAATGGAGACAGACATACAGCTACTGTTAATTTCAACACAGAAGCAGAGGTAGCATGGACAGCAACATATACAGATATGGCTGGAAATAGAGTGGCTAACGGACTTAACGAAAGCTTTACTGTAGATGCGAAAGCACCAACCTTACTGGTAACAGGTGTTGAAAATAACAAAGCATATACAGATGCAACAGTAGCAATAACAGTAACAGCAGCAGATACATATTTTGATAAGCTTTCATCAAAGCTTACAAGAATAGACAGCAAAGGACAGACAACTAATGTAGAAATGACATCTGCAGCCATAGAAAATGGTCAGTCATACAGTGTTGCAAACATATCTGAAGATGGTATTTATACTTTGGCCAGTGAAGTAACTGATAAATCAGGAAGAATTGTAAACGATTCAAGAACGTTTTCTGTTAACAGAAAGGGTTCAACATTTGCAATTACAGACCAGGTAACAGCTAAATTAAACAATTCGTATGTAAATGAAGCTGGAGATGTTGTACTTTTCGAAACCAACGTAAGCAAGCTTGATATGAATAAGGTAACTGTAACATTATATAGAGATACAGAAATAATAGAACTTAAGCTAAATGAAGATTACACTATTGATGTGGAAGAAACAGATGGTGAATGGTGTAAGTATACATACACTATTAAGAAAGAGAACTTTGAAGCTGACGGACGTTACAAAATATCAGTGTATTCAGAAGATGGTGCAGGAAATGTAGCATTAAGTGATAACAAGGATAAGAATGCAACACTGGAATTTGTTGTTGATAAAACCAATCCAATATGTAATATCATTGATTTAAAGAAAAATAATACATATGCAGTTAACTCGAAGGTTGTAGAATTCACAGTAGATGATAACATAGAATTACAGACAGTTGTAGTTGAGCTGAATGGTAAGGAAGTGTTAAAGCTGTCTGATAAGGAACTTACAGAAGCAATACAGGCCGGTAATTTATCATTTAATATCGATTCATCAAATGCATCACAGGATGTAATTATCAAGTGTATTGATAAGGCCGGTAATGAAGAGGATACAGAAATATCTAACTTCTATGTAACAACTAATCTTTTAATTAGATATACTCATAACACAACAATGATATGGATATCAATTATTGCATTGGTAGTCGTAGTAGGAGGAGTAGCATTTATTATTATCAATAAGTCTAAAAAGAAAAAATCTGTAATAAAGTAATGAGTAAAAAACGCTTCGGTATGGAGGATAACGTGACGAAATTGCCTGATGGCAAATTTC
>CAZBKO010000112.1:0-6712 GCA_964492545.1 uncultured Lachnospiraceae bacterium | reverse complement strand
GCTACAATTAATTCTATAGTATGTTAACTGTAAAATCAACTAAATTCATAATTTGAATTAATGAAAAAAAAGCTTGCATTTATTTTTTTATAGGTGTATAATACTACTTGCTTGTCACAACTTAATATATGCGCTTCTAGCTCATTTGGTAGAGCACCTGACTCTTAATCAGGGTGTGCAGGGTTCGAATCCCTGGAGGCGCACTAAAGTATACCGGTTTCAATGTGGATTGATTCCGGTATTTTGTTGTAGATTGAAAGGATGATGACTAATGAATAGAACAGTAAGTAAATGGGAGTCTTTAGAAATTGGTGTTTTATTGGCATTATCGGGTGGCTTGATGGATGCGTACTCATATATGTGTAGGGGCCAGGTGTTTGCCAATGCACAGACTGGTAATATGTTGTTGATGGGTGTTAATATTTCTCAGGGAAAATGGAGCACAGCACTTAGGTATTTATGTCCGGTGTTATTGTTTGTGGCAGGTATTGCAGTTGCAGACATAGCGAGAATGAAGTTTCATCATATTGGTATACTGAAATGGAGACAGCTGGCATTAATTATAGAGGCTATAGCCCTTGTTACAGTTGGGTTCCTACCATATAGCCTGAATCTTTTGGCAAACAGCCTAACATCATTTGCATGTGGAATACAGGTGGAAAGCTTCAGAAAAATTCATGGAAATGGCATTGCAACAACGATGTGTATTGGTAATCTTCGAAGTGCTACTCAGAATATATGTGATTTTTGGAATACGAAGGATAGAAGCTCTTTTAGAAAAGGTTTGCTATATTACGGAATAATTGGAGTGTTTGTTATAGGTGCTGTAATTGGAAATGAGCTTGTTAACCTGATAAATACAAGAGCAATTTGGTTCTCTTCTATAATACTGATGTGTGCATTCGTCTTTTTACTAGTAGACGCATTTAAAGAGAGAAAAAAGGATATGATAACTGATAAAGATTAGTGTGAAACATTATAATAAATTTTTGTGAAAAAAATGTAAAAAAGTGCTTGCATTTATATAAAACATATTATATAATACTTCTTGCGTTAAAACTTAATAGATACGCGCTTCTAGCTCATTTGGTAGAGCACCTGACTCTTAATCAGGGTGTGCAGGGTTCGAATCCCTGGAGGCGCATTAGAGTACCAGTTTTGAAGACGAAGAGCTTCGGGGCCGGTGCTTTTTTTTACACTTTTTTTGAAATCTTTATTATAGACTACAAATCCGTAATAGAGTATAATTAAGATACATTTTTTACTTGAGGAGTAAGATTCTATGAGTATAGTCAAAATTGACGTGGATAAGTGTGTTGGATGTAATTCCTGCATCAGAGTATGTCCATCGAAATCAGCTAATATATGCAGAAAGCTGGAGGATGGGAAGATTGTCATTGAAATAGATGATGATCAGTGTATAAGATGTGGAGCATGTATTAACGCCTGTTCACACAATGCACGTTATTATGAGGATGATACTGAAGCATTTTTTGAGGAACTTAAGCATAACCGTAATGTTGTAATGATAGCAGCACCTGCAATTAGAGTTACATTTGGAGGAAAATGGAAAAATGTTATAGCCTAGCTAAAAAGTATGGGCGTTAGCAAGATAATGGATGTATCCTATGGAGCAGATATTTGTACATGGGGACATTTAAGATATTTGGAAAAGCACCCGGGGGAGAAGATAATTTCACAGCCTTGTGCTGCAATTGTCAATTATGTCTTGAAGGACAAGCCTGAATTGATTAATAATCTGTCGAAGATTCAAAGTCCGATGGGTTGTGAGGCTATTTATATAAGAAAATATTTAGGATATGGAAGCTGTAAGATTGCTGCCCTTTCACCATGTATTGCTAAGAAGGATGAATTCAAGCAGACAGGACTTATAGATTACAATGTGACACTTAAGAATATAAAGGATTACATAGAAACCCACCATATTGACCTTAATAAATTCACTGTTGATGGAGAAGTTTTTGATGAAGGGGAGGGCAACGAAGGATCGCTGTACCCAAGACCGGGTGGACTTAAAGAGAATATTGCAATTTACGCTCCACAGCTCAATGTTATAAATGCTGAAGGCACAGATAAGGTTTACGGAGAATTTGACCATTACATTTCTACAGATAAGAAATATCTTCCTGATGTGTTTGACGTACTTAATTGTGAATTTGGATGTAATGGCGGACCTGCAATAGGCCAGGAATTCAGACCATTTAGAGTTAATTATATAATGAAGGATATTGCGGAGCAGAACAGAATGGAGCGAGAGGCGTCTAAATTCAAAAAGGCAAAGAAAAAGGGAGCAACACTGTTTGACATTTTTGATAAAAATTTAGACATAAATGATTTCATACGTACATATAAGAGAATAGGAAATGAAGAGCGTGATGTACCTGAAAGTGAGATTCAGAATGTGTACAAAATGCTTAATAAGACAACAGAAACAGAGAAAAACTTCGATTGTCATAGCTGTGGTTTCCCAACATGCTGCGAGATGGCTCAGGCTATAGCTAAAGGTAAGAATGTTCCTGAGAACTGCAGACAGTACACAACATTTGTTGTTGAGAGCAAGCAAAAGGAAATTGCAGAAATTAATGCGCAGCTGGCAGATATTACAGATAAGCTTGAAGCAATGTTTAAGGATCTTAAGCATAATATTCATAAGGTTAAGAATGATGCTAAGTAAATAGAGAGAATAAGCGCTACAGGTTCTGAGGATATGAGTATGGTTGCTGTACAGATGAATTTGTTGGAAGAGCTTAACAAGGGCATTGACGATGCAATGAAAGACATTAACAGTGGTGTAGATGGATATACCAAGATGACTAATGATGTGGAGACAATTTCAGAAAGCATTAATTTACTTTCACTGAATGCTACTATTGAGGCAGCTAGAGCAGGTGAGATGGGAAGAGGCTTTGCTGTTGTTGCGGAAAATATACGAACATTGTCAGATGATTCAAAGAGCTCAGTTGATCAGGCTAAGAATAATGAGGATAGCATAAGAGTTTCGGTTGAGAGTGTTGAAAACATTTTCAATACATTATCGGATAAGATGAATGAGATGTTAAAGCTTGTAGGTGGAACCAAGCAGATAGTTGAGGATACATCTAAAAACAGTGTCGCCATATATGAATCAATGAAGTGTATAGATGACATAGCAGTGAATATTGAATCAATCATTGTTCAGGCAGAAAACATTTTACATAAGTAGGTTATTAAAAAACAGGATACCAGCTATGAAGAATCAGCACAATTTTTTTCATATCGGTAGAATAAACTGAATAAAAGCCCTTTTGAATATGATATGTTTCATATTCAGAAGGGCTTTTGTTTTAGTATGAAGCGCTATCATTTTTTACAACTATAATTGTGTGAAATGTTAATTTATCATCATCGAAGTACATTTTAATGTTTCCTCTATATTTATTTACTACGCGTTCAACACTCTTTAATCCTAAACCATGATGGGATTTATTTCTTTTTGTTGTGACCGGTCTATTATTTTTATCAAATTGAGGTCTTATTCTACATGTGTTGACAATATTAATTATTGAGAGCGAAGTGTTTTCTTTAGCAGTAATACTAAGTTCAATGTAAGAATCAGGAATATTTGTACATGCTTCAATGGCATTTTCGAGTAAGTTGCATAAAAGGGTTGTAAGGTCCGAATAATCAAAGAATGTAAGTGATTGTTTTCTGATATCTGTCTTTAGTTCAATGTGTTTATTTGAGCATATCTGTAAATAGTGACATATGATAGCGTTTAACATTTCATTATCAGAAATGTGGACTGAATTTTGTAATTCCGATGAATTAAGCAGATTACTTAAGTAACTTTGAATTTTCTGGTTATCATTTTGTTCACTTAATTTCGAGATGGACATAAGGTGCTTTCTTATATCATGAATAAGAAGTTGTTGATTCTCGTTTTGAGTAAAAAGAGTTTTATAATATGCTGCCATATCATATTCTTTTTGGTATTGCAGCTGCAGTTTTGTTAGTTCGCTGTTCTTTTCGAGAGTATAGTGGTATATGTAAAAAGTTAATATATTTATGAATATAAGAAGAACAGCACAAGAAGACAACATATATCTTAGCTTGTTGTTGATATCGGTGTTAAGCAGTACTCCTAATAAAACTATTATTATGTAGATAGAGATGAAAGGCACAAAATTAAGTAAGGCAGTGGCTTTATTTATCTCGGATTTTTTAGGTGTGGGTAATGATGAAAGTCCACGTTTAGCTAATTCTTCTGGTGAGTATGGCAACAACCTGGCAAGCATATTTAAGCCAAACAAATATAGCAGCTTACTTGCAATTGTTAAAATCGATAAATATGTAATATTAGACAGAGAATATAATATTGTCCCGTTAAACTGACTTGACAGACCTATTATTGCGATTTCACTAAAGCTCATCATACATGTTGTGATAAGAGCATGAAATATTGCTGCTCCAAATCTTGTGTCATATACTATCTTGATAATTAGCGTATTGGCGAGAGTAAAGAAGATAGTGTTAAGCGCAAAAGACTCAATTCTTGATAAAACAAAGAGAGCACCATATGAGATTAGAAACGTGGTAAAGATGTAATGTTTTGAATGTGCCTTTATAAATCGGCGTGAACAGTACCAATGGAAAATTAGTGCTTCGGCTATGTAAATTAGTAAATACAAAATTAATGTTTTCATATTATCACCTTATGCTTTCTAGATATAATAGGTAGGAATCTTTAAATTCTACATATTTTCTGCGTGTTAAATAGGCTGTATAGCGATTATTATACAAAGATATTAAGGTATGGTTAAAATCACAAACATGCTCCAAATTAACGATAAAACTCTTATGCGGAGAGAAAAAACATGGAAAATCAAGTAATTCTAGCCAATAGTGCATGTTGTAAATGGAGATATAATCTTTTTTTACGGTATGCACTGTTACAGTATGAAGTTCAACTTCAATAAATATAATTTCAGAAATTAAAACAGTAGAAACTCCATCACGTGTTACTATAGGGATTTTTATGTATTCAGAATTATACAATTCAAGTGCATCTTTAAGATTTCTAAAGATTCGTTGTTTATCTAATGGTTTTGTCAGATATCGAAAAACATGAAAACGCATTGCGTCATCAAGATATTCTGCATAGGAAGTTACAATGAAAATAATAACTCTGTCATTTTGCTTTTTGAGTTCATTACCAACAAATATTCCACTTAATCCAGGCATCTCAACATCAAGAAAGACGATATCTTTCTCACCATTATCACTAAGCAAAGCATCACCAGAATAATACTTTACTATTTCAGGCTTCTTTAGAGAGTTTGAATGAAAAAAGGATAACAAATGAAATTGTTATCTTGAACTATCCAGGTCCAGCTAAATGGATTGATATGGATAAGTTTGCACAAGGTAAAGTGCGTGCCAGAAAATACCGGAACAGGAGAATTGGAGAATTCTTTAAAGAATTGGATTTATCAGAAAAAAAGTCAACAGGAATTCCTACCATTTTAAATGAACTTAAAAAGAATGGTTCTCCAATGCCAGAGTTTGATACTGATACAGAAAGAAATTATTTAGAGACGACAATTAAAATCAGAGATGGATTTGAAACAAAAACAAACTTCAATCAAAAAAATGAGCGAAGTTTGAGCGAAGTTTTGAGCGAAGTTTTAAAACAAAAAGAATATGACAAAGTTAGAAAAATAATTGATGTGCTGCAGGATAAAGGAAGTATTACGCCAAAAGAAGCAGAAGCAAAATGTGAAAAATCATCTGCTACAACTAGAAGATATATGAAACTTTTAGTCGAAACTGGATATGTCATACAAGAAGGCAGCACAAATAGTATGATTTACAAAAATATTTTACATTAAAATCCAGACGCAGCTTGGTTAATTTACGGATAACGAGGTAAACCATGAACAAAAAGTGCCAGGTATTTACGCCTACTGATTATGTGGAAGAATTGCTGAATAGCGTTGGTTATACAGAAAATATGCAGGTATACAATCTGGAGGTTGAGGAACTTCATACCTATTTTGTAGGGGATGGAGTGCTGGTGCATAATAAGTATGCAAGTGAGGGTAGTAGTGGTTCGAATGGTAAATATGAGAAAGCTGATTATCATAATGAAAAAGACACACCATTAAAAAGTAAAGCACCACAAAATGGTCAGGAGGCATTGGATAATTCGTTACTAATAGGAGATAATACTTCTAGAAGAATAGGAATAAGTAAAAATGAGTTTGTTGTTTTTGATGAAACAATGAAAGGAAAGATAAGAAATTAATTATAATTTATTAGGAGAAATGAGGAAAATGGAAGAAGAACTGATATCAAGTAATAAATATAGAGTAAGTATAATATATGATTTAGATATTGATTATTATATGCAATGTAGCATTATTTTACAGGTAAATAGTAACAGGTATATTTTAGCAAAAGATAATGTATTATTTTTTAGAAATTTATTCGCTCAATACATACAAGAAAAAGAAAAATATGAACTTGATGAAAGAATTAGTGAGTTGAATATAGCAAAATTATATTCAAAATATAACAAATACTTATTTGATAGAAAAGTGAAAAATGATTTAATTATTGAAAATGGAAAATGGATTGGAGAAAAATATATTTGTTTTTGGCTCTTCGTGTATAGTTGTGGGTCAAATTTTCTGAAAGCTTAGTGTTTATGCTG
>CAZBKO010000111.1:0-6809 GCA_964492545.1 uncultured Lachnospiraceae bacterium | reverse complement strand
TATGCGATGCTGGAGTACTGCATCCGCGAGGATCTTAAGATGAAGAAGCCTAGAATGATGGCTGTTCTTGATCCTATTAAGGTTATTATTGACAATTATCCTGAAGGACAGGTTGAATACTTTGACGTAACTAATAATCCTGAGAACGAGGAGCTTGGCACAAGAAAGGTTCCATTTAGCAGAGAAATATTTATTGATAGAGATGACTTTATGGAAGAGCCACCTAAGAAATATTTTAGAATGTTCCCTGGCAATGAAGTAAGACTTATGAATGCATATTTTGTTGCATGCAACAGCTTTATTAAGGATGAGAGTGGAAAAGTAACAGAAATCCACTGCACATATGATCCTGAGACAAGAAGTGGAAGTGGTTTCACCGGAAGAAAGGTCAAAGGAACAATTCACTGGGTATCAGCTGCACATGCTATCAAAGCAGAAGTAAGACTATATGAGAACATTGTTGATGAGGAAAAGGGAAAACTGAATGATAATGGTGAACTCAATCTCAATCCTAACTCACTAAAGGTTCTTACAGACTGTTATGTAGAAGAGAATTTTGCAGGTGTTAAGCCGGAAGACAGCTTCCAATTTGTAAGACAGGGATATTTCTGTGTAGATATGAAGGATTCAACAGATGAACACCTTGTATTTAATAGAATAGTATCACTAAAAAGTTCATTTAAGCTTCCTTCATAGGAAGCTGCTGCAATAATAAATAGCCATAAATAAGACTATATACTGCGAAGATAACACAACTATTTGTGTAGGAGCATCACAAATAGTGATTATGGCAGATGAAAACCATACACATGGATTTTCATCATTTTGCCTCAAAAGTGCTCCGGAATGGAGATTATTATGAGCATTAATTTATTTTCAGGTCTTGAACAGCTTGGCTTGTTTGGAATGTCAAATGTAGACATATTTGATAATGATGAGAAGAAGTCAGACAGCTCGTCTGGCAATTCTGATAACAAAGATCATGTACAGAAAATTGTAGAAGAGGATTTGCTTTATGACAAGACATATAAGTGTCCTGTGTGTGACAGAGAATTTAAGGCAAAGGCTGTTAAGACCGGCAAGGCAAGAATGATATCAATTGATACTGACTTAAGACCAAAGTATCAGGGCATTGATACAATTAAATACGATGCAATTGTATGCAGCAAATGCGGATATGCAGCACTTAGCCGTTTTTTTAATTTCCTTACAATTCCTCAAGCAAAGTTAATTGCCAACAACATTTCACCTAATTTCAAAGGTGTGGATGATAATGTTGAGAAATATACATATGATGACGCAATTCTTAGACATAGACTTGCACTTGTAAATGCAGTTGTTAAGAAGAGCAAGATAAGTGAAAGATCATATATATGTTTGAAGTTAGCATGGTTAATGCGTGGAAAGGCTGAGAATCTTCCTAAAGATACAGAGAATTATGACGCTGTGATTAAAGAATTAGCAGATGGTGAGGCTGAATTCACACAGAAAGCATTTGAAGGATTCAAGGCGGCTATGAGCAAGGAACTATTCCCTATATGTGGTATGGATGAGTTCACATTTATTTATGTGACTGCCGACCTTGCACGTAAGAGCAAAGATTATCAATTGTCTCTCAGATTGTTAAGCGATGTTATAGTATCTAGAACAGCAAGCAACAAGCTTAAGGATAGAGCCAGAGACTTAAAAGAAATAATTAAAAAGGAACGTGCTGCTGAACAATGTACGAATTAATTATCAATTTAGATAATAATAGCAAAACACCCTTATATGAACAAATCTATATTTACATTAAGAATCAGATTAAGCAGGGATATCTTGTGTGTGATACAAAATTACCATCAACAAGATTTCTTGCTCAAAGTCTGCAGGTAAGCCGAAGTACAATAGATATGGCCTATCTACAGCTGATTAGTGAAGGTTATGTTGAATCTGTTCCATGTAAGGGTTATTTTGTATCTGACATAAGCCTGATGTGTGATTTGGTTGAGAAGCATGTAACTCAGGAAAAAATGACACTTCCGGAAAAGATACACTACGATATAGACTTTTCTCCATGGGGGATTGATATGGAACATTTTCCGTTCAGCGTGTGGAGAAAACTTTCAAAAAGTGTGCTTAGTGTGGATAATAGAGATTTATTTTTGTCTGGGGACAACAAGGGGGAAAAGTACCTAAGAGATTCTATAGCACAGTATCTATATCAGGCCAGAGGCATTAATATTCATCCGGATAATATTATTCTAGGAGCAGGAAATGAGTATCTTTTGATGGTGCTTAACCAACTGCTTGAACATCATCCTGTTGTTGCAATGGAGAATTCAACCTATAAACAGGCGTATTTGAACTTTACTAAAATAGGAAACAAGGTAGTAATAGTAGATGATGATGAATCTGGAGTTAGTGTAAACGCACTTAATAATACTGAGGCTAATCTTGTCTATGTTATGCCATCACATCAGTATCCTTTTGGAAGTGTAATGCCGGTAAAAAGGCGTATGGAATTAGTTAATTGGACTCAAGACAAAAGCGACAGATATATTTTAGAGGATGATTATGATAGTGAATTTAGGTATATTGGAAAACCAATACCGGCTTTGCTTAGCACATGTCCAAGTGAAAATGTCATTTACTTAGGAACATTTTCAAAATCCATTGCTCCCGGAATAAGAATGAGCTATATGGTTTTGCCGCAGAAACTGCTAAAACGATACGAAAATTCGTATTTGTATGCCCAGACAGTATCTAGAATTGACCAAAGGGTAGTTGGTGAGTTTATCAGAGACGGATATTATGAGCGTCATCTAAACAGGATGCGAAACATTTACAGGGCTAAGCATGACACCATAGTAAGGGAATGCAGAAACTGCTTTGGAAATTGTATATCAGGTGAAAATGCAGGTCTTCATATATTGTTAGAGTTTGATGGAAATGAGAAAAATTATATAGATAAGGCAGCAGAGCATGGAATTAGAGTATACGGACTGTCTGAATTTACTATTAATCCACAGAGATTGTCTGATAATAAAGCGGTTATAATATTAGGATATGCAAATCTAAAGGATGAGCAGATTATAAATGGAATTCAAAAATTACAGAAAGCGTGGGATTATTAATGAAAGAACAATTATATACAATACCGGTTAATGATGCATATGCAAGTAACTGCGAGTGTCCAATATGCGTAATGTATAGAGAGCTTGAAAAGAATGCAGTTGAATTCACAATGGGACCAAGCTATATGGAGGATGATGTGAGGGCTGTAACTGATGAAATTGGATTTTGCCCGGAGCATTTGAGACAGGTAATGAATGCAGGAAATAGGCTTGGTGCTGCGCTGGTGTTACACACTCATATGAGAAAAATCAATAAGGATGTGGAAAAACTGTCTTCTGGTGGAAAAGCAAGTACATTGTTTAAGAAGAAAGATAATTCGGCACTTATTAACTATTTGAAAAAATTGAATAGTTCTTGCTTTGTATGTAATAAAATTGATGATATGTTTAAACGATATATCAGGACAATTCATTATCTGTGGGAAAATGATGAAGCTTTTAAACAGAAATATCTAAACTCTAAGGGAATGTGTGTTGCCCATTATCAGATACTTATAGAACAGGCAGGAGTGAATTTATCAGGGAAAACATTGGATGAATTCGTGGATGCAACAAATAAGTTATATCTCGACAATATGAACAGAGTTGCAGACGATCTTGAATGGTTTACGGATAAGTTTGATTACAGACACAAGGATGAGCCATGGAAGAATTCCAAGGATGCGCTTCCTAGAAGTATTAATAAGCTTACAAGTGATATGACATTTATTGAGGAATAAATAAAAAGCTTACACACCATTATGGATGTGTAAGCTTTAATTTCGTACTAATAGATATTCAATGTCTACTTCTCTTCAGTATCCGGCTTCACTTCATCAGCAGTGTCAGTCTCTGTGGCTGTAGCTTCAGAAGCATCATCATTAGTCTTATCATAAGTGATATTAACATATGAACGATTGGCCTCTTCTGAATCATCATCATCTAAATCGTCATCAAAATCATCATCGAAATCCATGAAATCATCATCTAAGTCATCCTCATGTGTCTTATATTTATTATAGAGGGCTAATCCTCCTGCAACTGCTGTACCAATAATTGCTGTTGCTGCTAAAAATTTACCTAATTTCTTTGCCATAGTAAAACTCCTTTCCCGATATTAATGTCTAATAATCTAGTAATTGCTTTTCATTCATTATAATACAAACAAACATAAAAATAAAGACCTTTTTTAGGAAAAGGTGTATTTGACAAACGATATTTCATAAGTTACTATTGATATGCTAAACGGATAAAATAAGAAAGGTCTAATAATATATGCAGAAGAAATTAGTTTTTTTTGATATAGATGGAACTATATATCATTATGAAAAAGGCGTTGTAGAAGATACTAAGAATGCAATCAGAGAATTAAGAGCTAAAGGAAATTTAGCATTTTTATGTACCGGGCGTACCGAACCGATGATAACGTCTGATATATTGGAGATAGGATTTGATGGAATAATCGGGGGAGCGGGAACATATGTTGAGTATGAAGGAAATGTTCTATATAAGAGTGAACTTGATACAGATACAGCGGACGAATTGATACAAGCTATGAGAGAATGCGGTTATATGCCGGTTCCGGAAGGACATAGATATATTTATTTTGAGGAACCTGATAAGATAGTTAACGAATATAAGAGGGCGTACAAGATATATAGCTCAATGATTCCTGATAACATAAGTGTGATTAAACATGGCGATACACATATAGCAAAAATCAGTGGAGCCATCACCAAAAATAGTAACTATGATGAGTTATATAGAAGACTCTCTGACAGGTTTACATTTGTCAATCATGGTGGCGAGCTTATGGAATTAATTCCACTCAACAATTCAAAGGCAGAAGGAATAAAAATTCTGCTTAAAGCAATAGATGGTCAGTGGGAAAATACATATGCATTTGGAGACAGCTTTAACGATCTTGAAATGCTTAAGTATGTGAATTATGGTATTGCCATGGGAAATAGCGATAAGGATCTATTTGAACATGTCAAATACAGGACATCGGATTATGATAAGGGTGGAATACGGGAAGCGTTAAAACGCTTTGAATTGATATAGGAAAGCTGGATAAAATATGAAAATATATCAGAAGAATAGAGATACAATAATAGACGAATTAGAAGATTTTAACATAGAACAGACAATGGAATGCGGCCAATGCTTTCATTTCGAGAAGGTTGGAGATAATGAGTATGGAATAGTGTCCCTTAGCCGCTTTATTCATGTTAAGCAGGAAAATAACATGTTAATTTGCTACAATATTTCAGCAGATGAGGTTGAAAGCTATTGGCTTAATTATTTCGATTTAAACAGAGACTATGGAAAAATAAAGAAATATTTGCTTAATGCGGACGGTAAGCTTAGAACAGCCATGGAGGATAAATATGGTGTAAGAATTCTCAATCAGGAATTCGTGGAGACACTTATGTCATTTATTATATCTCAAAATAAGCAGATAACGCAGATTAAGCAGATTGTCAGAAGAATATCAATGGAATATGGAAGAAAAATAGGAGAGATTGGCGATGTGGAATTTTATTCTTTTCCAGACAGAGAATTGCTTGGCAGAATAACTGAAGAAGAATATAAGGACATGAGGACCGGATTTCGTGCAAAATATTTGAGAGATGCATCAATTAAGCTAAATGATGGAACAATTAGTGAAAATATAGTTAATATGAATTATACAGAGGCAGCTGGTAAGCTTATGGAAATAAAAGGCGTTGGAGAGAAGGTGGCTAATTGTGTTCTGCTTTTCGGACTGGGTCACAGAGAAGCGTTTCCTGTGGATGTGTGGATTAAGAGAATCATGGAATCAATGTATTTTGATGATGAGGATACATCTAAAGAAAAAATTATGGAATTTGCCAGACAATTATATGGTGAATATGGAGGATATGCCCAGCAATATTTATTCTATTATGGCAGAGAAAATAATATGGGTAAAATGAAAAATCAAGATAAAAAGAGTAAATAAGAGAAAAAATGAGCATACAAAAGAAAAACATCATATTTTTCGGAAAATGAATGTTGCATAATGAACATAAGTTGATTAATATATATCACAGAGTTAGCACTCAACAATAAAGAGTGCTAACACTACAAATAGTAAAAATGATATGAGGCTGTGTATAGACAGCGGAATGGAGGCAATTATGAAGTTAGTACCTTTAGGAGACAGAGTTATATTAAAACAGTTAGTTGCAGAAGAAATGACTAAGTCAGGTATCGTTTTACCAGGCCAGGCAAAGGAAAAACCACAGCAGGCAGAAGTTGTTGCAGTTGGACCAGGCGGAAATGTAGATGGCAAGGAAGTTACAATGCTTGTTAAGTCAGGCGATAAAGTAATTTATTCTAAATATTCAGGAACAGAAGTTAAGCTTGGCGATGATGAGTATATTGTAGTAAGACAGAGCGATATTCTTGCAATAGTAGAAGAATAATAAAGGAGGCAGATTATTATGGCAAAGGAAATTAAATACGGAGCAGAAGCTAGAAAAGCACTTGAGGAAGGTGTTAATCAGTTAGCCAATACAGTTAAGGTAACACTTGGACCAAAGGGAAGAAATGTAGTACTTGATAAGTCATTTGGTGCACCACTTATCACTAATGATGGTGTAACAATTGCAAAGGAAATTGAACTCGAAGATGCATTTGAAAATATGGGCGCACAGCTTGTAAAGGAAGTTGCAACCAAGACTAATGATG
>CAZBKO010000110.1:0-6912 GCA_964492545.1 uncultured Lachnospiraceae bacterium | reverse complement strand
TACTTGATACTACGACATCCATCACTATCGGCTCTGTTTTAGAGGTAAATAAAAATCGTCAAAGCCAGTAAAATCAATAAATTTAGGCTTGACAGAATAGGAAGGAAGATGAAATGATGAGAAAAAACAGATTTATAAGAACATCTATAGGCTTGTTAACATTTGCAGTGATTTTATTTTTTCAAATATTTACTAGTGAATCGGATAAGCTTATAGCAAGTACAAAGTCATGGGATGGAACAATTTCTACAGAGTATAGCAGCGGTGATGGTACAGCTACGAATCCGTACATAATTGAAACACCAGAACAGTTTGCAGGTATGGTTGCTTCTGATACCATAGGTAAATATTATGAGTTGGCCAATGATATAGACCTGGGTGGAAAAATTATTGAAGATTCGGAAAGCAATCCTGTATGGGGTGGAATGAACTGGTTTAATGTTGTACATAGAGCTTATAACGATTTTAAAAGTTATTTTGATGGAAAAGGATATATAATATCAGGATTTTATAATGATGCCGGCTCTAATGGCTATGATGGAGGTTTGGTAAGCAGTATTGCTTCGGGATATTACCTAAAAAATTTTAGCATAAAGGGTTATGTTACATCTGATTATTCTATATGTAGCTCAAATAAAGGATTATTAATGAACATTAATAATTACACAAATTGTCAATTTGTTGAATGGAATGATGGTACGATTTCAAGATGCAATAGCTATGGAAAAATATTGGGAAATTTAACAGGCAGTATGTGCAAAGATAATAGAAATACTGTTGAATGTTGCAATAATTATGGAGAGATAAATGGACAGAGCTGTGTTGGAGGAATTGCGTATTACAATAGTGGAAAAATTAATAAATGCAATAACTATGGTGACATATATGGAGGGACGCAGTCGACTGGTGGAATTGCATCAAGTAGTTCGGCGACATTGCCTACGTATACAATTTCAAATTGCAGTAACTATGGAAACATATCTTCATCGGCAGGTACAGTTGGAGGCATCGTAGGTAATGGAAATGGTGCAAGTATTGAGAATTGTAGGAATTTAGGAAATATAAATGGCAATTCAGATGTATCAGGGATTGGAAAGAATATAAATGCAACAAGGTGCTATGCTATTTGTAATCTGTCAGGAAAGAATTGTTGTGGAATAGATTGTTATAATAATGAATACATGAGCTGTTATTATGCTGGTAATACAACTAAAATCTCTCCTAGTTCCAGTGCTAGTAGTTATAGTTTTAATTTTTCGGGTATGGATATAGATACTGTTAATTCAAAAATCAATGTATTAAATGGTGGATTTGATTATTATAAGATAAATACCTCTTTGAATTATCAAAATGGATATCCGGTATTTATAGAAGATGAAAATAGATATGATATAGAGTTTGAAGAATCGGAATATGGAGCAGCATCGGTAGATGTACCATATTCAATTGCAGGTGAGGATATAGAAATAAATATAGACACTATAAGTAAATATACTTCTACAAATATAACCATTTATGATGGTGAATTAAATGATATAACAACAGAATGTGATATACGATGGATAAGAGATAATAAATGGTTATTTAGTATGCCTGCTAAAAAGGTAAATATTGATGTACAATATAAACCAATCATCAGGGCAACAAGTGTTAATATACAGAATACTCTTAGCATTCAACCAGAAGAAGAGTACGATTTTGTATCCACGGTTTTGCCAAGTGATACAACGGATAGAATAATATGGTCATCATCCAATGAAGCAGTTGCAACGATAGATACTAAGGGTCATTTAATAGCTAAAAGCGCCGGAAATACTGTGATTACTGCACTTTGTGGTATGAGAAGTTCAACCTGTAGTGTAACAGTAGAGATACCACTTGAAGGAATAATGATTGAGGATGTTATGATTAAAATGAATAATCATACAACATACCCGTTGGATGTAAGCTATATACCAGAAGACACAACGGATGATAAGGGGTTGATATGGGAATCTTCAGCACCTGAAATAGCAGACGTTGATTCTGACGGAACTATTACAGCATATAATAATGGAACAGCCATTATTACAGCAACATCTTTAATTAATGATGATGTATCATTTGCAGTTACTGTAGTTGTAGTATCTCCTTTGAAAAGTATAACACTAAATAAAACATCAATTAAATTAAATCAAGGATATAGTGATACCTTAAAGGTTAATTATAATCCTATTGATACTACAGATAGTAAGATAATTAAGTGGAAATCATCTAATTCAAGTATTGTATCAGTTAGCAGTACAGGAAAAATAAATGCAATTTCAGCAGGTACAGCAACTATCACGGCAACAGTAGGGAAAATAAGTGCTAAATGTACAGTTACAGTTAATCCAAAATATTATGTATCATTTAATGCAAATGGTGGAAGCATTGGTGGATTTTCAGATACTATGATGGTGTTTTATGAAAACAAATATGGTACATTACCAACACCAACAAGAAAAGGATATACTTTTGCTGGCTGGTATAGCGCAAGTGCAGGTGGATATAAAGTTACAGCATCAACAGTTTATCATCATGCAGGTGACTCAATAATTTATGCCAGATGGAAAAAGATTAATTACACAATATCTTACAATTTAAATGGTGGTAGCAATTCATATTTAAATCCAAAAACATATAGTATTGAAAGCAGCAATATAACATTTAAGGTGCCTAAACGAAAAAAATATGTATTTGGTGGTTGGTATACTAATGCATCTTTAACTAATAAGATTAATGGTATCACGCATGGAAATATAGGAAACAAGAGAATATATGCAAAATGGATACCTGTAAATGTAGGTAAAGGAAAAGTTCAAAGTGTATCAGCTGTGCGTTCAAAAAAAATGAAAATTAAGATTAGTGCAGTATCACAAGCTAAAGGATATGAAATTTCATATTCAACAACATCTAATTTTACAGCTAGGACAACAAAGAAGATTAGTACTACATCAAAAACAATTACTATTAAATCTCTCAAGTTAAAAACAGTATATTATGTCAGAGTTAGGGCATATAAAATTGATTCAACAGGTGCTAAAGTTTATGGACAATATTCAAGCTATAGGAAAATAAAAATAACAAAATAATGTAAAAAAAGACCTTTCAGACACCACCTGAAAGGTCTTTTTCTGTTACATAAACTCTTTTTTGTGCTATAATAAATATAAAATTTATAGAACGTGGAGGTATTATTTATGGAATCAATATGTGGAGTAGATTGCTGCAGTGAATGTCCAAAGCTCAATGAATGTGGAGGATGCACTAAGACCCAGGGACATCCTTTTGGAGGAAGATGCGTAGCAGCAGAATGTGTAAAGCAAGGTGGTTTTGATAAATTCCATGAGCTTAAGAATACACTTATAAATGAAATTAATGCATTAAATATCGAGAACTTGAAGGTAAGTGATCTTAATCTGCTCAATGGATTTTTTGTAAACATGGAATATGAGTTACCAAACGGACAGAAGGTTAAGCTTTTAGAAGATAACAATATTTATTGGGGAAATCAGATAGAAATACCTGGAAGTGACAGATGCTTGGGCGTATCGTGCGATGATAAGTACATTTTGGTATGCGAATATGGATGCGATGGAAGTAATCCACAGATTGTAGAATATAAGAGAAGATAATTACATACAAGGAAAGGCAAACCAATGAAGAGCGAGCATATAGGGGAACAAATTCGAAAAAGAATAAATCAGGTCTTAGATTACTCAAATTGTGCTGGTATTATGGTGGCATTACTTGTTACGGCACTGATGTTTAGAATTACATACAATTATGCATATAAGAAAGACATAAAATCCGTAGCATCATCGACAGACAGTATAATAATATTTCTGATATGTTTATCAGGTGTGGCAGCACTGTGCGCCATTTTGTTTGGCGTGAAGATATTCAAGAAGAGAAAAGACAAATATGCTGTTTCAAAACGTATTCGAAAAGAATTAGATGACCTGGTAAAAAGAAAAAAGCGAAACAAGAATATCGGAAATTTTGTAGGAAGTATTTTTATAATATCAGCGTTTATATTCAGCGTTGTATCACCACATTTCATTAGACTTTCCAATCCGGTACCATTTCTTGTGACAGAATTGCTAATAGGCGGTGGAGGAGCATTCATTCTTGTAGGTAATGCCATATTTATGCGCAGGCTTATACAGATTTGTGAGAATGAAGAGGTTGTATTTACAGATGAGAATAAGTCAGAGGATTCGATATATCACATCAATATTGTAGGTGCTGTAGTATATGGAATGGCTGCCGTGGCAATGCTTGGAAGCTATGTGGGGCTTAGCTACAACTTCAAAAATTGGATTACTTATTTTCCTTTACTTATAATATTCGCAATGCTGCTATTAGCGATATGTGGACTTTACTTTAGAAAATCTGCACGTTTAATTTCGTTTTCAGTCAGCGGAATAACAGTCAGGCTTGGTGTTATCGGGATTGTTATAATGATTATATCTAATCTTTTGCTAAATGGTGTTAACTCAAATGGAAAGTATATTAAGGAATACATTAATTCTTTGAATTATAGCGATTTTCAGAAGAATGATACAGTAAAATATGATTCAGATACAGGTGTATATTCCATTGATTTTGTGTCTGATGAATTCAAGATTCTTCAGCTCACAGACATTCACTTTGGCGGTGAGATTACAACGTATTTTTCAGATAAAAAAGCAATTAAAGCATGTTATGATTTGATAAAACAGACATCGCCTGATATGGTTGTTCTGACAGGCGATACAATTTATCCAATTCCGCTTAGAACATTGAATAACGACAATTTAAGTGCATTAAAAACATTTTGCACTTTTATGGAAAATATGGGAGTTCAGTGGGTGTATATTTATGGAAATCATGATACTGAGAAAGTTGCAAGCTACAGAGCAGATACACTTAACGAGGTGTTCAAAGAGATTATTTCAAATGGTGGCAGTGTTATGTACTCAGATGTTGAACTTCCAATTTATGGAAGAAGCAATCAGTATGTTGAGGTTCATAACAGAGACAAATCACTGAACAGACTTTTATTTATGATTGATTCAAATGATTATGCTGATGAAAATAATATCAATGACTATGATGTGGTGCATGAAGATCAGATTAACTGGTACAAAAATGTACTTGATGAATATGAGGATAGGGAAGGAAAGATAATTAAGTCATTTGTTTTTCAACATATTCCATTACCGGAATATCAGGATGCTGTTGCCAGCTTAGAGAATTCTGATGAAACAACACAATATTTATTTGGAGAAAATGAAGAATCAGTTCATTGTCCTGCAATTAATTCAGGCTTTTTTGATGCAATGCTTGAGAAGAAAAGTACGCAGGCCGTATTTTGTGGACACGATCACATTAATTATCTGGGTGTGAAATATAATGGCATTGATCTTGTGTACTCCAAATCAATTGACTATTTTGTATACAGAAATATTGCAAACCATGATTCCCAGAGAGGCGCAACGCTCATACATCTAAAAGAAGATGGAGCCTATAATATTGAACCAATTTCATATAAATAAATATAACAAAATCCAGACTTTTAGCGTAGTCTGGATTTTGCGTTTACTATTTTTCGGTAACATTACCATTATCATCAATACTAACATTGAAAGAGATACTTTCTATGTAGCTTAGAAGTGTTTGAGCTGCGTCTCCGGTTACATCAGTTGTCTTATATACATAGCTACTGCATGGAAGAAGATTCACACTGCTGGAATTATCATCATTAATTGTGACATTTAGTACAACTGTATCTGACTGATAATTTGAGAATAGGAAATTTCCAAGGCTATATACAATAGGCTTTCCATTATAGAACTCAATGCCCTGTAATACATGTGGATGAGTGCCAACAACCAGGTCGGCTCCGGCATCCATATATCCGTGAGCAACAGTTTTCTGATAATCTGCAACAACATTTGATTTCTCGTCACCAAAGTGAACATAAATGGCAACGTAATCATATTGTGATTTGGCAGCGGTGATAGCGTCACATATTATTTGATAATACTTTGTTGATTCATAAGTGGTAAGCAGACCGGGATTGGTCTCTGTTGCATACCAAAATGTCTGAGGAACAAATCTGGTGGAACCAAATACAGCTATTGATTTGCCGTTTATTTCATGAACAGAAGGCTTAAGTGCTTCCTCAAGATTATTTCCGGCTCCAACATAATCAATATCAAGATCATTTAACAGAGCAAATGTATCCTGAAGAGCTGTCACTCCATAGTCAAGAGTGTGGTTGTTGGCAAGAGTAACAATATCTGCTCCCATTTCTTTAAAAATAACTTCGCGGTTAGCTGGTGCACGAAAGGTATAAATCTGATATTCTGCAAGTTCACCACGATCACTGCATACAAATTCGTGGTCTGCTATATACAGGCTGGCATTGGTTAGTGTATCTCTAACTTTATCTGATAAGAATCCGGCAGTGCCCTCATTTTGGTAATAACCATAGAGTGAATCGCTAAAATATACATCTCCTGTAAATGCCAATGTAACAGGATCATCGTTTGGAATAGTTACAGGTTCTGTAGGTTCTTCTGTAGTTGTTTCAGGCGCAGTTGTTGTGGTTACAGTATCGGTTACTTTTTCAGTGGTAGTGGTAGATGCTGTTGTTGCTGCCTCACTCTGGACAACCGGAGTATCATAGGATTTCGAGGAACAACCGGATAGCATTGCACCAAGTGTCAAAGCTGCAAGCAAAAAATGTATTTTTTTCATTTAAACCTCCAAAATTTGTTGAACTATGTACGAACACAATATACGAAAATTATATCGGATAATAGTATAATATGCAACAATATTTACTGTCTTGAGTTTCCGTACTTTTATACAAATTAATATTGACATTTACAACTTTTATCC
>CAZBKO010000109.1:0-7119 GCA_964492545.1 uncultured Lachnospiraceae bacterium | reverse complement strand
AGTTAAGGCAGTTGATGACAATCTTGACAAATACAGAATACCAGAAGCAGCAAGAGCGCTTCAGGACTTCGTTGACGAGATGAGTAACTGGTATGTAAGACGTTCAAGAGAAAGATTCTGGGCTAAGGGAATGGAGCAGGATAAGATTAACGCTTACATGACATTATATACAGCACTTGTGACAATCTGTAAGGCTGCAGCACCAATGATTCCATTTATGACAGAGGATATTTACCAGAACCTTGTTGTAAATATTGATCAGAATGCACCGGAAAGTATTCATTTATGTGACTTCCCAACTGTAAATGAGAATCATATCGATAAGAAGCTTGAAGACGATATGGAAGATTTGTTAGATATCGTTGTTATGGGTCGTGCCTGCAGAAATGCTTCTAATATCAAGAACAGACAGCCAATTGGCAAGATGTATGTTAAGGCTGGATTTGAATTATCACAGTTCTTTATTGATATCATTGCTGATGAACTTAATGTTAAGAGTGTTGAATTTACAGATGATGTTAGAAACTTCACATCATATACATTTAAGCCACAGCTCAAGACAGTTGGACCTAAGTATGGTAAGCAGCTAGGCCAGATTAAAGCAGCTCTTGCATCACTTGATGGAAATGCAGCTATGGATGAATTAAATGCAAACGGAGTTCTTAAGCTTGCTCTTACAGATGGTGATGTAGAACTCGCTAAGGAAGACCTTCTTATTGACATGGCACAGATGGAAGGCTATGTTTCAGAAGGAGATAACAAGATTACAGTTGTGCTTGATACTAATCTTTCAGACGAACTTATTGAAGAGGGATATGTAAGAGAGATAATCAGCAAGGTTCAGACAATGAGAAAAGAAGCTGGCTTTGAGGTTATGGATAAGATTGTTGTATCGGCAGCAGACAATGACAAGATAATTAAGATAATGACAGACAACAAAGAAGAAATTATGTCTGAAGTTATGGCTAATGATGTTGTTACAGGAAGTGTAGCAGGATATACCAAGGAGTGGAATATTAATGGGGAAAACGTCACATTAGGCGTACAAAAATAAAGACTCAGAAAGGGATCACATCATGGCAGCAGAAGGAACAGAATTTTCAAAAGAAGAGTTCAAAAAAGAAGTAAATGACTATGTCAAGATTTTTTCAAGAAAGAAGCTGGCAGAAGCAAGTCAATTAGATTTATATCAGGGAGTTGCATATGCACTTAAGGATTTTATAATCGACCAGTGGATTGCAACACATAAAGAATATGAGAAAAAGGATGCCAAAACAGTATATTATTTGTCAATGGAATTCCTTACAGGTAGAGCACTCGGCAATATTATTATTAATCTTTCCGCAAGGAACGAAATAAAGGAAGCAATTGAAGAATTAGGACTTGACCTTAATGTAATTGAGGACCAGGAGCCTGATGCAGCACTTGGAAATGGCGGTCTGGGAAGACTCGCAGCATGTTTCCTTGATTCCCTTGCAACTCTTGGATATCCTGCATACGGATGCGGAATACGATACAGATACGGAATGTTTGAGCAGAAGATTATTGACGGCTATCAGGTAGAAATACCTGATAACTGGCTCAAGAATGGTAATCCATTTGAGGTAAGAAGAGATGAATATGCCTGCGAAGTTAAATTTGGTGGATACACTAAGCCGGTTGTTAATGCAGATGGCAAGACAGTATATGTTCAGGAGGATTACCGCTCAGTAAAAGCAATTCCATATGATATGCCAATTGTCGGATATGGCAACAACGTTGTAAATACACTTCGTATATGGGATGCAGAGCCAACAGGTCACTTTATGCTTGATTCATTTAACAAGGGTGAATATCAGAAAGCTACAGAGGAAGAAAATCTTGCAAAGACTATAGTTGAAGTATTGTATCCATGCGATGACCATTATGCAGGAAAAGAATTAAGACTTAAGCAGCAGTATTTCTTTGTATCTGCAAGTATTCAGACAGCAGTGAAAAAATATATGGATACTCATAAGGACATCAAGAAATTACATGAGAAAGTTGTATTTCAGATGAATGATACTCATCCAACAATCACAGTTGCAGAACTTATGAGAATACTTATGGATGAATATTACTTGAACTGGGAAGAGGCATGGGAGGTAACTAACAAGTGTTGTGCATACACTAACCATACAATAATGAGTGAAGCACTTGAAAAATGGCCAATCGACTTATTTTCATCACTTTTACCAAGATGCTACCAGATAATAGAAGAGATTAACAGAAGATTTGTATTACAGATTCAGCAAAAATATCCAGGTAATAATGAAAAGATTGCCAAGATGGCAGTGTTGTACGATGGACAGGTAAGAATGGCTAATCTTGCAATATGCGCCGGCTTCTCAGTAAATGGTGTCGCAAGACTTCACACTGAGATACTAAAGAAGCAGGAGCTCAGAGATTTTTATGAGATGATGCCTGAGAAATTCAACAACAAGACAAATGGTATTACTCAGAGAAGATTCCTTCTTCACGGAAATCCACTTCTTGCAGACTGGGTTACTAAGAAAATTGGCGACAAATGGCCGGTTGATTTATCACAGATGAGCAAGCTTTTGCCATATGCTGACGATAAGACAGCCCAAAAAGAATTCGTCGATGTTAAGTACAAAAACAAGATAAGACTTGCAAAGTATATTAAGGAACACAATGGTGTGGATATCAATCCTAACTCAATATTTGATGTTCAGGTAAAGAGACTTCATGAGTACAAGCGTCAGCTTCTCAACATTTTACATGTAATGTACCTGTATAATCAGATAAAAGAACATCCTGAAATGGATTTTTATCCAAGGACATTTATATTTGGTGCAAAGGCTGCAGCCGGTTACAGACGCGCGAAACTCACAATCAAGCTTATTAACAGCGTTGCAGATGTAATCAACAATGATAAGTCAATTGATGGCAAGATTAAGGTTGTATTTATCGAGAACTACAGGGTATCAAATGCCGAAATAATCTTTGCTGCAGCTGATGTCAGCGAGCAGATTTCAACAGCCAGCAAGGAAGCTTCCGGAACAGGTAACATGAAATTCATGCTTAACGGAGCAGTCACACTTGGCACAATGGACGGAGCAAATGTAGAAATCGTTGAAGAAGTTGGAAGTGAAAATGCATTTATATTCGGTATGAGTTCAGATGAAGTAATTCATTTTGAGCAGAATGGCGGATATAATCCAATGGATATATTCAACAGTGATATGGACATTCGCAAGGTTATGATGCAGTTGATAAATGGAACATATTCACCAGAGGAACCTGAAAGATTTAGAGAAATATATGATGCGCTTCTCACAGACAGATTTGGAAGAGCAGATATGTACTTCATTCTCAAGGATTTCAGAAGCTACGCTGAGGCACAGAAGAGAGTTGAAGAAACCTATAGAGACAGAGACAAATGGGCACATATGACAATGTTAAATGTTGCGCATGTTGGTAAATTCTCATCAGACAGAACCATTGAAGAGTACGCAACAGAAATTTGGAAATTAAGCAAAGTTAAAGTTGAAATGTAATTAATCAGCATATGAAATTTTAAAAGATATTTTTAGTAAATAACAGCAGCCTGCAAAAATATTGGGCTGCTGTTATTTTATATTACATTGATAATACAGAGAAAAAACGTATATACTATGTTTATACGAGTTCTATTTCCATATATTTTTCATAAGATATCATAAGAAGATTTAGGATTATGTAAATGAAAAAGATTGTAATAATAGTAGTAGCATCTATAATTGTTCCATACATAGTCACACTTCTGTGCGTGCATAAGACAGATTCAATTGACAAGAAGTATCAGATTAAGGAATCTGGCAAAATTATAGAGTGTAATGGTGAGAATATAGATATGGAGAAATTTATTCCGTTAGTGCTTGCGGCAAGGCTGGACATCGAATCGGAGGAAGAAGTGCTGAAGGTTCAGGCTGTAATAATCAGGACGCAGATAGCACAAAAATTTGAGAAAAATAAGAAAGATACAATAACGGTCAAAGATTTGGGGTTAAAGTATATTCCATATCAGGAGCTTGAAAAAAAGTGGAAAGATGATTTTAGTGAAAATTATAATTATTTGAACAAAATAATTTGTAATACTTCTATGGAGATGCTGAATTGGAATCCGAGGTTCCAGTTTGCAAAATTAACTTCCGGTTCAGCGTATCTCTTGCAAGACTAAATTCCTGTAAACTTAGTTATTCCTTGAATACTAGAAGTTAGTATTGCAAAAAATAATATAACTGGAACTTACTATGCCAAACACATTGTTTTATAGTTCAAAAGCTGTTATGCTTTTTTCGAGATGATTTACTCTGGAAAAAGAGCTCACGCTAACCGGAGGTCGAATTTAGTTTCCTTTTTCGCAAGATTAAATTCCACCCCTAGACGGTTCGATATTGATTCCGAATGGCGTTTGCTATTTTACTTTTTCAGCAACAGAGGTGTTAGATTAATCTCGTTAGCGGGAATGAGCTTAATATTAAGCTTTTCAAGAATTTCCTCGCTATTTAGGAAGCTGAACAGCTGGTGTGAGGACTGGTCGTCCAGCTTTTTTCTGCTATATGAATTAATATGACTCATCATCAGAGAAATATCATACTGATTCAGTTCATCAAAGGATGTTCTTTTAGGTAAGACACACTATTTGTGCAGGAGCATCATAAATAGTATTTATGGCATAAGCGAATTTCACTTCGCCCCTTCGCAAAGATGCTCCGGAATGGAGGATATTATGAAAACAATAGAAATATTAGAGATACTTGTGAAGCAAATTCATACGACTGTCGTTGCTACGGTAGATGAAAACAGCACACCAGTTACTTGTGATATTGATATGATGGATTTTGATGAAAATGGTTTATATTTTCTGACTGCCAAAGGCAAAAGTTTCTATAAACGCCTAAGTTCCAATCCGAATGTTGCTCTTACAGGTATGAAAGGTTCTGACACAATGAGTACCGTTGCAATATCTGTAAAAGGTAAAGTAAAGGAGATTGGTTCTGGTAAGCTGCTGGATTTATTTGAAAAGAACTCTTATATGAAAGATATCTATCCTACAGATGCAGCCCGAACTGCCTTAACAGTATTCCAGCTGTATGAAGGAACAGGAGAAATACTTAACTTGTCAAAGCTTCCACCAGAAAGGACAGAATTTACCATTGGGGAAGCAAAAACTATTGAAGACGGTTATTTTGTAAGTGATAAATGTATTGGCTGCAAAATTTGCTATTCCCGTTGTCCACAGAAAAGTATCGATATTACAGTTAAGCCGGTTGTAATCGACCAGAAGCATTGTATCCGTTGTGGAAACTGTTATGAAATTTGTCCCGCCAGAGCAATTATCAAGAAAGGTTAAAAAGGTATGGAAAATGAAACAGGAGGAACGCCGTATATGGTTAATCCGTGAGCTTGTGAAAGAACAGCCACAGTATCAAGACATTGTTATGCCGAGCTCAGAAGATGAACAGAAAAAACTGCTTCGGGCATTGTTTAATGTTCGTCCACCTATGGCAGCAAATGAAAAATTTCTAGAAGTACAAGACGAGTATCTTACTGAAGCAGCAGTTGAAAAAGGAATCGTTTATGTAGACGAACTGGCTGCGACAGAAGCAGATTCAAGACTCATACTCTGGCAGGGAGATATTACATGTTTGGGTGTGGGAGCAATTGTTAATGCCGCCAACAGCGGAATGACTGGGTGTTATCATCCGAACCACAACTGCATTGATAACTGTATTCATACTTATGCAGGCGTACAGCTTCGCTATGACTGTGCAAAATTGATGGAGAAGCAGGGTCATGAGGAAGCAACAGGAATCGCTAAAATCACTTCTGCCTTTAATCTTCCCGCAACTTATGTGCTCCATACTGTTGGGCCAATAGTTCAAGGCAGGCTGACAGAGCAACACAATGAATTATTGCGAAACAGTTATCTATCCTGCCTGAAACTGGCGGATAAATATGAAATAGAAAGTGTTGCATTTTGCTGTATCTCTACTGGAGTTTTCGGCTTTCCGCAGAAAGAAGCAGCAGAAATTGCAGTTGAAACTGTAAAACAGTATCTATCACAAAACACGAAAATCAGAAAGGTGGTATTCAATGTTTTTCAATCATCAGATTATCAAATCTACAGGAAATTACTCGGAGCAGATAAAAAAATTACAGACAGAAATAGATAATGCGGATGCCATTATCATCGGAGCGGGAGCAGGACTTTCAACATCAGCAGGCTTTACTTATTCGGGAGAACGATTCAAAAAGTATTTTAGTGACTTTGCCATCAAATATCATTTTAATGATATGTATTCGGGTGGCTTTTATCCTTATCAAACATTGGAAGAACATTGGGCATATTGGAGTAGATATATTTATATCAACCGCTACATGAATCCACCGAAGCCTGTATATAATATTCTCTTTAATATGATAAAAGAGAAAGATTATTTCGTGCTAACTACTAATGTGGATCATCTATTTCAGAAATCTGGTTTTGATAAACAACGTTTATTTTATACACAGGGAGATTACGGATTGTGGCAATGCATGAATGGGTGCGAAAATAAAACCTATGATAATGAAGAACAGGTACGTAAGATGGTTGAAGCACAGGGATTTGTGATTATGTCAGACGGAGAACTTGTATTACCTGAAGGTGTAGTGGCAAAAACATTTATCCCTACTGAGTTTGTTCCCTATTGTCCCGTGTGTGGAAAACCAATGACAATGAATTTAAGAGCTGATGATTCTTTTGTACAGGATGAAGGATGGGACATGGCATCTATGAGATATTCTGATTTTCTGAATCGCCATGAAAAAGGCCATGTGCTGTATTTGGAACTTGGAGTTGGAGCCAATACCCCAGTGATAATAAAGTATCCATTCTGGAAAAGGGTTAAGGAAAATTCGACTGCTGTCTATGCATGTATTAATATGGGTGAAGCGTTTGCTCCAAAAGAAATCATTAAACAAAGTATTTTGATAGATGGTGATATTGGCGATGTTATGGTGCATGTATAAGTTAAATCCCCCATGCACCCTCTCGAACAATGTCATTAAGATAAGAACATAACCCAATATAAGAACAGATATGGTTAATAA
>CAZBKO010000108.1:0-7176 GCA_964492545.1 uncultured Lachnospiraceae bacterium | reverse complement strand
AGAGTATATTTTATTGCTCCTGAGCAGAATCCATCCGAGTTCTTGCTGGAGATAAAACATGATTATAAGAGTGTTATTCTAAAAGGAAAATGGAATGAGAAAGAGATAAAGCAGAATTCTGCAAAAAAACCTGCCCTATTTGCGGATACCCATTACAGTTCAGATATAAGAATGCATATGGATTAAAGCTGTATATGTGTACAAATGATCAAGAAATGTGTTGCTTTATGACGAATGATATTAAGGCAGGGAAAATGTCAGTAATGAAGTGTGAAAAATGTAGAGATGGATATTTGATTGCTAAGAGTGCGGGTAATGGTTATTTCCTAGGATGTACTAATTATAAAAATGATAAGACAGGTTGTAATAATACGATAGGCACTAATGAATACCTTACATTAAAGAATATTGAACCGGATTTTGTAGAACCATTTGTATCAGCTGTTTCGGCGATGTCTGTCCCTGAAAAGGGGAAACAAGATAAGATAGTTGTTCCAGAAAAGAAAACGGAAGAAGATTCCAAAGAAATTCAAGATAAGAAGCAGAAAACTATTTCTGAAGTAAGAGAAATAAAGGTTGTGAAGGAAAACAATTCAGGGGAGCTAATCTATAAAGGCAAGGATTTGATGGAGCTTGCCAGAAATACTATTAAATGTCTCGGACATATTAGTGAAAACTATTACTTTGGTATTTCGATTCTTATTAGTGTCTTACGTGGCGGAAATAGGAAGCAGATAGCTAAACATAAATTGAACGAAGTACAAGAGTACGGTCTTTATGCAGATATGAGCAGAGATGATATGAGGGCAGTTGTTCAATGGATGATTAGTAACCATTATATGCTTAAGACAAAGGCAAAATATCCGGTTCTACATCCTACATATAATGGAAATCATTTTGATGAATGTATTACAAAGAAACAGTTTAGAGATTTGAAAAAATATCTGGAAGATCCAAATAGAGAAGTATTTTATGAAGAGGATTCAGAAGATTAGAAAGAGTGTTATAGGAGGTTACAATGAGTAGAAATTCAAATTTTGAAAGTGAATATGTGGACGATGCTTCGTGGGATATTCTTTTTGAAATGGCAGAGAATTATGATGAGGTAGAAGAAGTGTCAGTTCATGAAAATGTGAGCTTTTATGAGAATACTTCTTCAAGAGATGAAAGATATCACACGTCTGAGGAAGCACTGAAGGTCCTATTTGGATATGATTCATTTAGACCTGGACAGAAGGAAGTCATTGAAAGTATTCTGTCAGGAAGAGATGCATTCGCTGTTATGCCTACAGGAGCGGGTAAATCTGTGTGTTACCAGATACCTGCAATGCTGTTGCCTGGTGTTACATTAGTAATATCACCATTGATATCATTAATGCAGGATCAGGTTAAAGCATTAAATGAGGCAGGAGTATCCGCTGCATTTATTAATAGTGCGCTTTCTGATAATGCTTATTTTGAAACCATTAGAAAAGCAAAGCAGGGACTTTATAAGATTATTTACGTGGCACCAGAGCGTCTTGTGACAGATGGATTCCTAGATTTGGCACAAAGCGTTTGTATATCTATGGTTACGGTGGATGAAGCTCATTGTATTTCGCAGTGGGGACAGGATTTTCGTCCTAGCTATATGAAGATTGTCGAGTTTGTAAATACCCTGGGAAATAGACCGATTTTAAGTGCATTTACTGCAACTGCAACTGAAACAGTACGAGATGATATTGTATGCACCTTGGGCCTTAATAACCCATTTGCATTGGTTACAGGGTTTGATAGAGACAATTTATTCTTCCAGGTTGATAAGCCTAAGAACAAGGATCAATATGTTTTGGACTATATTTTAAAGCATCCGGGTGATAGTGGAATCATATATTGTGCAACAAGAAAAAATGTTGACAAGTTATATGAATTGCTTATGGACGAAGGTGTATCGGTCGCAAAGTATCATGCTGGGATGGGACAAGCCGAAAGAAAGAAGATGCAGGATGATTTTGTATTTGATTATACAAGTATTGTTGTTGCAACCAATGCTTTTGGTATGGGAATTGATAAGTCTAATGTGCGCTTTGTAATTCATTACAATATGCCACAGAGTATGGAGAATTATTATCAAGAGGCAGGTAGAGCCGGACGAGATGGGTTAGATTCCAAATGTATTATGTTATTCTCTCCACAGGACATAGTTATTAACAGATTCTTATTGGATCACAAGGAAATGTCCGATTTAGATATGATTGATAGAGAGACTGTTAGAGATCGAGATGCAAAGCGTCTCCAAATAATGGAAAGATACTGTTATACGACAGAATGTTTGCGCAACTATATTCTTAAGTATTTTGGTGAGAAACCAGAAAAACCATGTGAAGATTGTGGCAATTGCTTACGTGAGTTTGAAACACTGGATATGACAGTTGCAGCAAAGAAGATAATCAATTGTGTATATGAAGCCAAGGGTAGATATGGTAAAGGAATAATCATCGATACAGTTGCAGGTGCTAAAACAGCAAGATTAGAGGAGATCGGAGCAACTAATTATAAATCGTATGGCACTCTTTCTGCAGTAAATAAGAATCTTATAAGACGATTGATAGAGCAGCTTGTATTAGAAGGATATCTCCTTGTTGGAGATTATCAGGTTATTAAGCTTGGCAATATTTCTGCGTTAAAAAAAATAGAGACTAAAGTAGTGGTCAAAATTACGGATGAGGATAAGATTCCAAATAGAGATGCAAAGATGAAGAAAGCATCAAAAGGAATGGAGTCTCTTACATCGGATGGCTATAAATTATTTGATAAGCTCAGAACTCTCAGACTTGAAATAGCAAGAGAAGAAAGAATGCCGCCATATATTATTTTCAGTGACAAGACACTTATTGATATGGCTGTTAAAGTTCCTATATCAAAAAGTGAGATGCTTGCTGTATCTGGCGTGGGAGAAAATAAATATGTTAAGTATGGAGAGAGATTCCTAGAGGTAATCGATGAGACAATAGATGAATATCCAGAGTTAATCAAGTCGAAAACACAAAATGAGAAGTCTACAGAAATAACTCCAAAGGCAAGGAAAAAAAAAAGTCTGGTAAGGAAGAATTCCACTTGCTGCAGGAAGAAGCAGATAATTATGAATACTCGGGATATAAGTATATCTCAGATATTCGTGATGAAATGAATAGTATTTGTACTCGTGAAAATGTTAAGAAATTACCCGCAACAAGGCTTACAGAGATTCTTGTTGCAGAAGGTTTGATAAGGGAAAAAGAGGATGCTGTTAAATACGCTAAAGCGCCTACCGAAAAAGGCAATCAGCTTGGGGTTAAGGTAATAGAAAAAGTCAGCGAAAAAGGAAACGCATATACGTTACTTCAATATCCGATAGAGATTCAGAAAATGTTGGTAGAGCACTTTGTTGGTGAGGAGAAACAGGAGGTTGAGATTGTAAAAGAAAGTGTTTGGATGACTGAAAAACGTGAGGAACACGCGGGTGCATACATGCCTTGGAATGAGGAAGAAGATAAAAAGCTGACGAACGAATTTGCTAGTGGCCAGTTTAGTACAAGAGATTTATCGGAAATACATGGCAGAACTACTGGTGCCATCAGAGCAAGATTAAAGAAATTAAATTTAATAGAATAAATGATTAAGTTTATAGTAAGTTGGTGATTTTGTGGAGAACATAACATGGAATATTTAGCAACAGCAGAATTTGCAGAAAAGTGGGGAATATCACAAAGAAGAGTAGGGATATATTGCAAAGAAGGCAGGTTAGAAGGTGCCATGATAAAAGGAAAAACATGGTTGATACCTGCTGACGTCAAGAAACCCGAAGATCCCCGCAAAGTAAGAAAGAATAAGGAGTAGAGGAGATTTGAGATGCAATTACCATATTCTGACGAATTGAATATTGAATATCTTGGTCGTCTGTTCGACAACACCAGCGAATGCTATAAGTTCTTCTGGTTTAAGGCGATTGTAGCTAAAGTCCTTGATGGAAAACAAAGTATATCCTATGAGGAACTGGTGAATGAAATGATTGCTGATGCCTGGTATATGGTTACAGAGTATCATTTGAATCTTGGTCCAAAAGACACCTTGGAAGGTATTGTAAACCTTATAAAGAAAAAATATTCAGACATAAAATCCTGTGAAAAAAAGCAGGTAATACTTGATCTTTTAAAGAATACTGATGACAGAGAGATTATACGTAAAAAACGAACATTAACTTACAACGTTCCGTATCGCTTACAGGCACCTTTTATGCCAAGTATGAAAGGCGATGAGTGGAAGGTTTCGGAAAGTGCATTGATAGAAAAACTCAATCAAGAAAAGAGGTTAATGTATTATTTCACAGCACTTAATGGGCTATCTACTACGATAGAGGTTGATGATGATTGGGCAAATTATATTTATCGAAATAAGGAAATCATAGGTGGCTGGCTTGAGTACAATATGATTCTTTATATTCAGAAAAGAAATCCGAGTGTGCCGGGAATAGCTGATAAATTGTATCCACCGATGGAGCGCAAGCTTGAAAAGGTAAAGAAATACTGGAAGTTGATTATTGGGTTGGAGCCTATTCGAGAAATTTATGGTAATGGAATTCTGACAGAGAAAGATATCTCCATAGATCATTTCGTTCCATGGTCTTATGTTGCTCATGATGAAATGTGGAATCTTAATCCTACGACTAAAAGCATCAATAGTTCAAAGAGCAATAATTTACCTGATTGGGACACATATTTTGAACGATTGGCAAAACAGGAATATCAGTCGTATCAGCTTATGTGGAAGTATGAACAGATACATAAGGAATTCGATAAATGCGCAAAAGAGCATATAAATAGCGATGATATTTTATATCGTGTATATAGAGAGGGACTTGAATATAACGAGTTCTCGGGGCAACTAAAATCAATCATTATGCCAGTTTACCAGTCTGCACAGAATTGTGGATTTGGAAATTGGATTTACGAGGTGAGCTAGATGAAGGTACACAATAAACTTGTTAGAGACAAGATAGCAGAAATCATTGAAGCCAGTGGTAAGACACCGGTTACGCATGGGACATTCAGATATTTCGGTAACGATGAATGTGTATACGCATATCAATTTCGATGATGCCGAAGCAGAACTTAAACGAATGGATGAGTTCAGAAAGGCACAGGCGGAGGTTGAAAAGAAAAATGAGAAATCAATGTCGCAGAAGATGTTCAAGGCAATTAAATATGGAAGATAGGTAACGCTCTGGCTTTATGGCTGGGGCGTTTTTTGTGGAAAAAACACGAAGCTACTGATATAATATATTTTAAGATAATATTGTATTGGAGGGATAGTATGCCTAGAAAAAATGTCACTGCATATGATTTGCTGATATCATGCCCTGGAGATGTTAGCAAATATGTTGATGTGGTCAAGGAATGCATAGAAAGTTTTAATATAACTATTGGTAGATTGAATAACGCTGAAATAGTAGGTCAACATTGGTCGACTAGTAGTTTTTCTCAATCAGGAGATAGACCTCAGGAAATATTAAATAAACAGTTTGTGAGAGATTGTGATGCTGCGGTAGTAATTTTTTGGACTCGCTTTGGAACCCCAACGGACAAATATGGTTCGGGAACAGAAGAAGAAATTGAAGAAATACGTTCAGCGGGAAAACAGATTTTTACATATTTTGTTACGGAGTCGGTAGATTTAAATAAAGTTGATCTTGAACAATACAAGAAAGTGCAAGATTTCAAAGCTAAATATGAAGGTAAGGAAAAATATGGTACATACTTCCCAGTTGGAAATGTTGAAGAATTAAGGAAATTATTTAGTAATCATCTTACGATGTATTTTTTGCCTATAATTATGGGAGAAAAAGAAGTCACAACGGTACCTGCTAAAAAATCGAAACTGAATATACAAGACTACAACGATACAGAAGAAGGTTGTGCAATAATATTACATTCCGATTATCTAAATGGCAAATTTGTTATTAAAATGGAAACAGATATTGTTGAAAAAATTGAAAAGGCTAAAAGTATTGTTTTGCCATCTCATGTTGAAGAAGTAAATTGTGAAGAAAAGGCAACTGAAATTAAAGAGAGAAATGATAAGGTAATAGCGGTAGATGACGCTAAATTGACATTAAAAGATACAGACCTTTTTAAGGGATTGACATCAAATGCTGAGATAAGAGAGGAATGGAAAGATAAAATATTATCTTTTGCTAATCGTTTGGGAGTAGCTATTGATGATACATTTTGGAATGTTGGAAATTTAACCATTTCAAAATCGTTGCTTAACCCAATGTTAGGTGGAGGCGGTTCTTCATTGAATGGAAACGAAGATGAAAAACAGCACTATTCTGAAATAAAAGATATATATTGGAAAATAGAAGAATTAGAAGAATACCGAGAGTTCTTGGGTGTGATAGATAGCTACAAGATAGTAGAATTGGTATTGGCAAATGATGGAACAACATTTGATGAAGACATAGATGTGAAACTTCATGTAGGAAAAGGAAATATAGTTAAGAAGGAAGAATTACCGATACCGGGGATTTTGACAATTGACGATTTTATTGAAATGCAATTTACTGAATCAGTGTTTAAATTAAGAGAAACAGATAGTGTAATTGGTTATGCAGGATATCCAATGATGCAGCCAAGAATCAATTATAGAATAAATACTCCGTTTAATCAGCCGTCTGCCGAGGAAGAATATGAGGATAGCAAGCAGAAATATGAAGATAGCATAAATCAGATTTTTTGTTTTGAAATATTTGAAAAAGAAGATGAGGATGTGTTGGTGATACATTTAGATTATTTGAAACATAATACTAAAATGGCACTTCCTTCAGTATTAGTATTTAAGAATGTACCAGACTCTATTTCATATGAGATTTCTTCAAAACATACTTCTGAGATGACTTGTGGAGTGTTAAAAATGTCTTAGTAGTAAACAAACCTTGTTTTACTACCATTTCTACTACTAACAGGTAGCAATAACTTGCCTAATCTGGCTCTGATTTGCCACATTTCATCATATCAAAGTAATTCACAAAAATCCCAGAATCCCTTGCAAAACAGGCGCTTCAGGGCAAAAAGGAGTAAACAATAACTATGATAAAAGTACTTTTCATCTGCCACGGCACTCTTTGAATATTGGATCTAGAATGTAGGCGTAGCAAGG
>CAZBKO010000107.1:0-7448 GCA_964492545.1 uncultured Lachnospiraceae bacterium | reverse complement strand
ATCCATAACTGTCTGAACTGTCTCTTTCTTTCTTTTCTACCAGCATATGAGCTTGTTAATGCTCTCATAACTGACTGCTTAGCTACTCTGTACTGCTTAGATCTTGAACCTCTGTAGCCTTTCGCTAATTTTAATGTTCTATTATGTCTTTTTTTAGCGTTCATTCCGCCCTTGACTCTTGCCATCTCAGTATTCCTCCTATTAAAATCAAATTACTATAAATATGGTAAAATTTTCTTCATGTTCTTTATGTTAGTAGAATCTGTCATTGCTGCTTTTCTAAGATTTCTCTTTCTCTTAGCAGACTTCTTTGTTAAGATATGGCTCTTGAAAGCTTTCATTCTCTTTAACTTACCTGTACCTGTCTTCTTGAAACGTTTAGCAGCTGCTCTGCTTGTCTTCATTTTTGGCATTATATTGTCCTCCTTAATAATCTAATATTATTTTTTTTCAGCTAATACCATCTGCATACTTCTTCCTTCTAACTTGGCTGGTTTCTCAACAACAGCAATGTCAGCAAGTTCTTTTGCAAAATCATCTAAGACATGCATACTGCTTGACATATGTGCCATTTCTCTACCTCTAAAGCGTAATGTAACTTTCACCTTATCACCTTTCTCAAGGAACTTTCTTGCCATATTTGCCTTAGTGTTAAGGTCATTAGATTCAATGTTTGGTGACAAACGTACTTCTTTGATATCGATGACTTTCTGCTTCTTCTTAGCTTCTTTCTCTTTTCTGGCAAGTTCATATCTGTACTTTCCATAATCGATAATCTTACATACTGGTGGTTTCGCAGTCGGAGCAATCTTCACAAGGTCAAGTTCTGCCTCTTTCGCCAACTTGTATGCATCCTTGGCTGACATTATTCCAAGCTGTTCTCCGTCTTCGCCAATCAAACGGATCTCTTTGTCTCTAATCTGTTCGTTAATCATTAAATCGCTAATAGTAGTGCACCTCCAATTAAATATGAAAAAAGTGGATAGTCAGAACTATCCACTAATATTTGATTAAAATTACAAATTGTAATAATATTCTAAATATATGTACCAGTGTGAACTAACTGAATGTTGTTACCTGGTGAGAGTGGATACTCTGCTTCGTTGCCGATATTAATAATACCGGTCTCTAATCAACTCTGATATAATACCATCTGTCACTCACAATGTCAATACCTTTTTAATTATTTTTTCTCAAAGCTTGCACATTGTGTATCTTCGCTCTTACATGCATTACTTCCCGCAATTCCAATATGTTCAGCCGAACAATTGCATTTCTCATTAAATATACATTTTTCAGCAAGACAATCCACGGCTAAAGCTGTTTCCGGTCCTGCATCACATGAGCATCCATTTGAAATGGTATCACCCTTCTTCTCTTTAAAGCTACCACATGCTGTTGCATCTGACACTTCTGCTGATGTTCCCTCAACCTTAATTCCATCAAGGCAGCATCTGTTTTCCTTATTATAGAAACATGTTCTTACACTGCAGTCTAATACTGGCATAAAATAACCTCTCTTTCATTTATTTACGTCAGTATTCTGTGCATTATTAATGAATATTATACATATTCCCTATCAAATAAGACTACCACATTGACTTTGTTTTTTCAATCTAATATAATTATTTTTATTCAGTAATAAATATACTACGGATTGGTGGTTTATATGAAATACATACATTTATTTTCTGCAATAACTGTGCTTGTTATAATTTCATGCACTTGTTGCAGCAGGAATCAAAAAATTAAGGAGACTGATGCTTTGGTAACACATAATAATGAAACAACATATGACAACGACCCATTTAGCGAGCTTAGGGTAACATATTCAGACGGATTTACTTACGAGCCGATTTCACCTGCAATTGAAAAGAGAATAACTGGAAAATCCTATCCAAAGGATTGTCCATTTTCACTTGCTAATCTTAGATACCTCCAAGTCAAATATTATGATTTTGATGGCAATATTCAAGAGGGTGAATTAATTGTAAATGAGTCAATAGCTGAAGATACCGTTGCAGTTTTCAAGGAATTATTTGATATTAAATACAGAATAGAAAAGATTAGGCTGATTGATGAATATAACGCTGATGATGATGCTTCGATGGCTGATAATAACACCTCTGCTTTTAATTATCGTTATATTGATGGTACTACTACTATTTCAAATCATAGCTATGGTCTTGCCATCGACATTAATCCACTCTATAATCCATATGTAAGAACCGGTTTTGGTGAACGTGATGTCATCCCGGTCAATGGCACAAAATATGCTGACAGAACGAAGAATTTCAAGCACAAGATTGTAAAAGGTGATAAATGCTATAACATTTTCATTAGCCATGGTTTTTTGTGGGGTGGTGATTGGGACAGTCCAATTGATTACCAACATTTTTATAAAGAATCATAGACAAACCACTTTTACGGTAGTAGAATTAATAATTATTATATATAGGAAGGAATGAATTACATTATGAGTAAAATTGATGAAGTAAGAGCAGCTATGGTTGCCGCTATGAAAGCCAAAGATAAGGAACGTAAAGATTCGTTATCAATGCTTTTGTCTGCACTTAAAAATAAAGCGATAGATAAACGTGAAGACTTAACCGAAGCTGAAGAAAATGAGGTTATAGCTAAAGAAATCAAGCAGACTACCGATACACTTGAATTAGCTCCTGCTGATAGAGAAGATATCAAGGAACAATGTAGTAAAAGAATTGCTGTTTATAAGGAATTTGCTCCAGCTCAAATGGACGAAGCCGAAATCAAAGCCACAATTCAGACAATAATTGATAAGTTAGGTATTACTGCTCCAACCGGAAAAGATCGCGGTGCTATTATGAAAGAATTAATGCCACTTACAAAAGGACGTGCTGATGGCAAGCTTGTTAATCAGCTTGTAGGTTCTATATTACAATAATATACGTTTATTAAGCTGTTCGCTTCGGTGAACAGCTTTTTTTTACAATTCTTATTGACATCTTCATACTACAGGTGTATATTAAGTGTACTATCCTACATAGTACACTTAATATGCATAATAGAAAGGAGATTTGTATGTTTCAGATAGACGTTATGTCAAGGAAGCCCGTTTACGAGCAGCTAGTCGCACAGGTTGAACAGTTTGTTATGGCAGATATTCTTATCACGGGTTCAAAGATTCCATCAGTTCGAAGCCTTTCTGTTGACTTATCCATTAATCCTAACACTATACAAAAAGCATATTCAGAGCTTGACAGACGTGGAATTATCTATTCTGTTCCAGGTAGAGGATGCTTTGTTTCAGAAAATGCTAAAGAGCTGCTAAGTTCTATTAAAAGAGATGAAATTAAAGATCTTGAGAAGCTTATGAAAGAACTTGCATTAGCTGGTGTTTCAAGACTGGAAATGGAACAATGCCTAAATAATATTTTTAACGAAAAGGGGGATTTAAAGCTATGATAGCAATAAATAATCTAACAAAACATTTTGAAGGATTTACCGCATTAAAAGACGTTACCTGTAACATTCCTGAAGGTTGTATTTACGGAATGGTTGGTTCAAATGGTGCCGGAAAATCCACATTTTTGCGACTACTATCCGGTGTTTACAAGCCAGATGCAGGAACAATACACATAGATGAAGAGGAAATCTATGAAAACACTACACTAAAGAACAATATCGTATTCGTTCCTGATGAGTTATTTTTTCTTTCGAGTTCTTCCATGAACAGAATGGCTAAGCTTTATAAGGCAGCGTATACTGACTATGATATGGAAAGATTTCAAAATCTTGTCCATTCCTTTAATCTAGATGCCACCAAACCCATCAATTCATTTTCAAAAGGAATGAAACGACAGGCTGCAATAATATTAGCTTTATCAGCACATCCAAAATATATGTTTTTCGATGAGACATTTGATGGACTTGATCCGGTAATGAGAAACGTAGTAAAAAGTCTTATCTGCGATGATGTATTAAATAACAAATCCACTGTAATCATTACTTCTCATTCATTAAGAGAATTGGAAGATCTTTGTGATCAGCTCGCTCTTCTTCACAAAGGAGGCCTTGTTCTTCAAAGTGATATTGAAAATCTTAAAACCAGTTTATTCAAAGTTCAGGTTGCATTTAAAGATGACTACACATTGGATTTATTTAAGGATTTAGATTCACTTTACACTAGCAAAACTGGTTCTGTATCTAATCTTATACTTCGTGGTAATAGAGAATCTGTGATTGATAGTATAAACAAATTGAATCCTGTTTTATTAGATGTACTTCCACTTTCACTAGAAGAAGTATTTACCTACGAAATGGAATCTCTTGGATATAGCTTTGAAAAAATGACGGAGGAAATATCACATGAAAAATAAATATTTTAGTAAACAATTTTATTTAGAAGGATTAAAGCAGCTAAAGCTTATAGGAACTATTTTTCTTATATTAACTGTGTTTTTCAATGTTTTTTTGTTTCAATCAGATTTAAGCACGAACGCTTTATTGAATATTAATCCATTAGCACTTGCAACATACACCATAATAATCCCTGTAATGACACTTTATCTTTTTAGTTTTCTCACCAAAAGAAACTCAAGTGATTTTTACCACTCAATTCCATGTACTAAAACAGCTCTTCACATTTCATACGGCTGTTCGATACTAACATGGACTTATGGAATACTCTTCATTTCAACATTTATTAATTTCCTAATTGGTAAAATGTTTGGTGTCAATTTTGATGTATACTCAGCTGCAGATTTAATTACATCAATTATAGGATTCTTAATATGCTCTCTTTTTGTTATGGCTTCAATAAATATAGCGCAGCAGCTTACAGGTACGCTTTTTACCAACATTGTTGTTTCAGGTATGATAATATTTGCACCAAGATTTATTATCACACTCATTATCGATGTTATTGGCACTGTATGTCCTTATCTCAACACTGACCATATGTTTTTTCTACTAAACAACAAAAATAATTTGGTTTTTGGTACTGTGTACAATGTCTTTACATTTAACAGATCCTTTTCATTAATATTTAAATACATTCCGGGAATTATTTACACATTAATACTAAGCCTTATATATTTATCTATATCATTAATTTTATGTAACAAAAGAAAAAGTGAATCTGCCGGTTTTTCAGCACTCAACCCAAGACTTCAGTCAGTTATACGATGTCTGATATGTCTTATTGTATCAATGCCTGCAGTTAACCTTCTTACAAATGAAATCTTTGTTGACAACCGTTATTCATACACAAGCACAATTGCTCTGTTCTATGGGCTGGCATTATTTGCATACTTTATTTACGAACTTTTATCAACAAAAAAAATCCAGAATCTCAAGAAAATTTTTCTTGGTCTTCTGGTTGTGATTGGGCTTAATGTTTTAATAATTCTTTCAGTGTTTGGCGTCAAAAAATACACTACTATATTTGAGCCTTCTGCAAATGATATTAAATATTTTTCGACTGATATTGTTTCAATAGATGATAACAGTGAATACACCACACTTATAGCCAGTGAAATTCGCATCAAAGATAAGGATTTAATTAAACGTATTGCAGATGCTCTTGATTATACTGTTTCACACGCAGATACATTAGCTTCAACCTACACTGATTTTTATCCTATTTGCATCAAATCCGGAAATACCAGTTACTACAGAAATATTATGATGGATGATAAATTGTACTCTGATATTAATGATTATATTTATTCAAATGAAGATTACATGGAAAAAGTAACAACGCTTCCAAGTGTCTCAAAATGCTCATTTTCAACTGATTCTTACTATAATGGTTTTACTGATAAAGAATTAAAAGATATATATACAACATTTTGTTCTGAACTTAAGAAAAAAAATGTAGAAGATCAATTATCATTAATATATGATCCCCTCGGAGCATCTATAGACTATTTAAACGTAGATTTTATGTATAATGATTACTATACCTCCGTGTATTTACCAATTTCTCTAGCTATGCCAAAAACTTATCACGTTTACTTAGAGGCTTTGTATAAACATTCACAGGATTTATTTAAGAATAATCAATTCAACACAGCTAATGATCAATTCTTTTATATTAAAAAAATAACTGAAAATGTCGACGAACTTATTACAAAAGAGATTTCCTTTTCAGTTTATGATGGTGGTTTCGGAATTACACTTAGTGAATTTTACGATGAACTCCCACATTGTACTGATAATCCTGCAACTGCCGACTGCTATTATACATTGTCCAATAACGAACACTATTTCATATTTGTTCCAACTGATAAAATGATTAATATAATTGAAGCGATTGATCATTTATCTGATTTAAATAATTAATATCAATAACAAGAAAGACTGTACAATGAATTCACATTCTACAGTCTTTCTATTAGTTATCAAAAACTTATTTGTTCTCTTCTACTTCAATTTTTCTAATTTCTTTTGTTCTGATTTCCTTGCACATTGCATCGATAAATTCATAAAGGCTCTTCTGTCCCTCATCTCCAAGATAACGGCTTCTTACCGATACCTTTCCCTCTTCCTCTTCCTTCTGTCCAACAACAAGCATATATGGAACTCTTGCAAGTCTTGTTTCACGAATCTTAAATCCGATTTTCTCAGATCTCTCATCTACAGTGCATCTAATTCCATTGTCTTTAAGTGCTTTTTCTACCTTTGCAGCATAATCATGATATTTCTCAGATATTGGTAATACTCTTACCTGCTCTGGACAAAGCCATGTTGGGAATAATCCGGCATATTTTTCAATTAACCATGCAAGTGTTCTCTCATAGCATCCCATTGATGTTCTATGAATAATGTATGGTCTTACCTTCTCACCATTCTGGTCAACATAATACATATCAAACTGTTCAGCTAGAAGCGCATCCCACTGCACAGTAATCATTGTATCTTCTTTTCCATATACATTCTTTGCATTAATATCAACCTTAGGGCCATAGAAAGCTGCTTCTCCAACATCCTCTGTAAAGTTAACGCCAAGCTCCTGTAATATTCCACGAATATGTCCTTCTGTATCTTCCCAAACTTCAGGTTCACCAATATATTTTTCACGATTTGAAGGATCCCATTTTGATAAATGATATGTTACATCACCTTCAACGCCAAGTGTTTCAAGACAATATTTAGCAAGTGCAAGACATCCCTTGAATTCTTCTACCATCTGGTCAGGTCTAACAATTAAATGTCCCTCAGAAATTGTGAACTGACGAACTCTTGTAAGTCCATGCATCTCACCTGAATCTTCATTTCTAAACAGAGTAGATGTCTCACCATATCTAAGTGGAAGGTCTCTATAACTCTTCTGGCTAGCTTTGTAAACATAATACTGGAACGGGCATGTCATTGGTCTAAGAGCAAATACTTCTTTCTCTGTTTCTTCATCGCCTAGTACGAACATTCCATCCTTGTAATGATCCCAATGTCCTGATATTTTGTAT
>CAZBKO010000106.1:4951-7631 GCA_964492545.1 uncultured Lachnospiraceae bacterium | reverse complement strand
AAGCTACTAATAATGGTTTTCTGCCCTTCTTAAGCAGCTTACCTGCTATCTTAGCTGTGGTAGTTGTCTTACCTGCACCTTGAAGACCAGTCATCAAAATAACTGTAATCTCATTGGATGGTCTAAGTTCAATCTCAGTAGTCTCTGAACCCATTAATGAAACCATCTCTTCATTAACAATCTTAATAACCATCTGTCCCGGTGTCAGTGAATTAAGAACATCCTGACCAATCGCTCTCTCCTGAACAGAATTAACGAATTGCTTAACAACCTTGAAATTAACATCAGCTTCCAGTAAAGCCATCTTAACTTCCTTAAGAGCTGCCTTAACATCAGACTCTGAAAGTCTTCCCTTGCTGCGCAAATTCTTAAATATATTCTGAAGCTTATCGGATAAACTATCAAATGCCACTAAGGTACCTCCTATATATTACAAACTCTCTAATATCTCATTAGACAAGTCCTCGATATTATCAATTAACTTAATATTATTAGATATCTTACATTCTGTAACTAATTCATGAATCTGCTCAATCTTATTCTTGGTGTTGTTAAACTTATCAATTAGATGAAGCTTCTCCTCATAATCACTAAGTATCTTATCACAACGCTTAATAAGATCATGAACTCCTTGTCTGCTTATACCATTATCTGCTGCAATCTCACCTAGAGATAAATCATTAAGTACAAAATCTTCATAAATTCTCTTTTGGTGCTGTGTAAGTAACTCACCATAAAAATCATATAGTATTGATTGCTCTACAAATCGTTCCATCATAAACCTCATATCTATTATGTGCGATTAGATATTCGCAACAAAACATATAATACACTATAACCAAAAGGCTGTCAAGTATTTTTTCTTGACAGCTCTAATCTTTTATTTATCAATAATAATATAGTTATCTTTGTTATTTTTCTTAACGGAATACATTGCATCATCACTTGATGCAAATACATCATCAAACAGCATATCAGCTCTTCTGATAATCGTTGCACCCATACTTACATGAACATCTGCAATATTGCCATCTTCTTCATATACAAATCTACATCTGAGTAAAATATTGTTAATGATTTCTTTAATCTCTTCAATTGACTTTCTATTTCTAATATATACTAACAATTCATCTCCACCGAAACGTCCAAAAATATCAAAATCACCAATTGTATTGCTTATGCACGCGGTAATTTTTTTCAAAACAATGTCTCCGGACAAATGACCAAATGTATCATTTATCATTTTGAAATTATCAATATCTACCAGTATAAATGCTGAGATTCCATCATTTTCTGATATACAATGTTTAATTAATGCCTCTGTATATCTTCGGTTAAATATACCTGTAAGAGAATCCTTTCTTGCATTAACAAGATTCTCAAGCTCCTGACGCTTTCTATTATCGATGTCGCTCACAAGGAAAAACATTTTATTAAGTCTAAATACAGGATTTGGAAATAACAAAACTGTTATCTGAACCCATTTATAATTGACAACCGAATTCTTGATACGTACGTCAAAACATATCTTACAATCATTATTTCTAATACGCTTCTCAATATCAACATTTCTAAAGACATCCATTTTCTCAATATCATCAGGGTGAACGCATTCTGTACACATATACCAAAACATCTGATCTGTATTTACAAAATGAACATCAGTCTCAAATAATGCATTAAATCCATCAACATTATAGTAGAATGAATTATTGATGTTATCATATTCAACAAATACATCATAACATTTTTCCATTGCCTCATGATAAAACTGCTTTATCTCACCAGCATTAATATCCGTTGATATATAGTCATCCGAAGCACTTGATACATGAATACTTGAAAACATAATATCATTATCAGCAAGCAGACAATTAATAGTAATATTTCTTGTTTTATCACAGTGCTCTTCATTATTTGAAAGCTCTCTGACAGTGATCTTACCATATACCAGAAATGATGTTTCACTCTGTCTGTAAAATTGATAATGTTCACTGTATACAGATAGCTTATTTGACCATGTAGGCTTAACTATTCCAATTAGTGGAATATCATCATTAATACAATGACTCAAAAGATAATTCATATCTTTTTCTTCATAGTATAGATGAAGAGATTTCTTTACAACGCTGATTGTGGTACTTGCAAAATCAATCACTATAACTCCTCCTTTGTCCCTCAGTAAGCAGCTCCTATAAATTAGGTCTTACAAGCTTTGGCTTATAGCCTTCTTTTTCAAGTGCATCAACAATCTGCTGCTTATGCTCATTGCCAAATGCCTCCATTGTTATTCTCAATTCAACTGCTGCATTTCTATTGATGCTAACAAACTGATTATGCTCAAGCTTAACGACATTTCCCTGCTGTGAAGAAATTACATTTGCAACCTTCACAAGTTCACCCGGCTTATCTGGAAGAAGCACAGATACTGTGAAGATTCTTCCTCTTTCTATAAGACCATGCTGTAAAGTAGATGACATTGTGATTATATCCATATTACCACCGCTCAATATTGAAACGATTTTCTTTCCTTTGCAGTCCAAATGCTTAAGTGCTGCAACAGTTAATAATCCGGAATTTTCAACAACCATTTTATGATTTTCAACCATATCAAGGAACGAAACAATAAGTTCCTCATCATCTACAGTTATGATTTTATCAATATTCTTTTTAATGTAAG
>CAZBKO010000106.1:0-4941 GCA_964492545.1 uncultured Lachnospiraceae bacterium | reverse complement strand
TATTTTGCTTCCAGGAGTCTTTACAGCTGTACCATCAGCTATTGTTGATGCTGTTGGAAGTGTAACTACCTTTCCAGCTTTGAAGGATGCACTCATGCAGGCTGCTCCTGCCGGTTCAACACCAATTACTGTTACATGTGGATTGAGAAGCTTTGCAAGTGTACTTACTCCTGTAGCAAGTCCGCCACCACCGATTGGTACAAGTATGTAATCAACTGTAGGTAATTCCTTAAATATTTCCATTGCAATTGTTCCCTGACCTGTTGCTACATCAAGATCATCAAATGGATGTATAAATGTATATCCTTTTTCTTCTGCAAGCTTATAAGCATATTCACATGTTTCATCATAAACATTTCCATATAAGATAACTTCTGCACCATAGCTCTTAGTTCTGTTGACCTTCATAAGTGGTGTGGTTGTAGGCATTACAATTGTTGCAGGTACATTATACAGCTTAGCTGCATATGCTACGCCCTGAGCATGATTGCCGGCAGAAGCTGTTATTAATCCTTTCTGTCTGTCTTCATCTGACAGAGTACTAATCTTATAATAAGCGCCTCTTACCTTGTAAGCGCCTGTGAACTGCATATTTTCAGGCTTTAAATATACCTTATTGCCAGTCTGTTCACTGAGATAATCACTATATACTAATTTAGTCTTTAATGTTACCTTCTGTACAACTTCTGAAGCTTCTTCAAATTTTTCCAATGTCATCATTATTATGTCCTTCTTTCAATATTATTTATCACTAAATAGTGCATCAACAAATGAATCTGCATCAAATTTCTGCAAGTCATCAATTTGCTCGCCAATTCCGACATATTTAACCGGAATACCAAGTTCTGACTGTATTGCTACTGCTATACCGCCTTTGGCTGTACCATCTAATTTCGTAAGAATTATACCTGTTATATCTGTGGCTTCCATAAACTGTCTGGCCTGTGCCAAAGCATTTTGTCCGGTGGTGCCATCCAACACAACTAAATTTTCCCTATATGCATCACTATATTCTTTTTCTATAATTCTGTCAATCTTCTTTAACTCTTCCATAAGATTTTTTTTGTTATGAAGACGTCCTGCTGTATCACATAAAAGAACATCTGCCTTTCTGGCCTTTGCTGCTGCTATTGCATCATAAATAACTGCTGCCGGGTCAGAGCCTTCCTGCTGTGATATGATATCAACTCCTGCTCTGTTTGACCATTCTGTAAGCTGTTCTATGGCTGCAGCCCTAAATGTGTCTGCTGCTGCCAGTACAACTCTCTTGCCCTTAGCCTTCATCTGACCTGCAAGCTTTCCAACTGACGTTGTTTTCCCTACGCCATTTACTCCAATAACTAAAACAATTGATTTTTTGTTTTCAAATTCATAAGCACACTCATCTACATGCATTTGATCTTTTATACTGTCAATTAACAGCTGCTTACAATCAGCAGGCTCTTTTATTTTTAATTCTTTTACCTTTTGCTTCAAATCTTCTATAATTTTGGATGTGGTATTTACACCTATATCACCCATTATAAGTATTTCTTCTATTTCTTCATAGAAATCATCGTCAATACTTGAAAACCCACTAAAAATCGAATCAATTCCTGATACAATACTGTTTCTTGTCTTTGCAAGCCCGGCGGCTAATCTGCTAAAAAAGCCTTTTTTTTCTTCACTCATATATTATAAACCTCCATTTAATTTGTTAATGAACTATCAAGTAAATCTACAGATACAAGCGTAGAAACACCTTTTTCCTGCATTGTAATACCATATAATCTGTCGGCGGCATTCATTGTACCCTTTCTATGGGTAATTACAATAAACTGCGTATGTTCCGTCAGCTTGTGGAGATAATTAGCATATCTTCCTACATTTGAATCATCCAGAGCAGCTTCTATTTCATCAAGCAGGCAGAAAGGTGAAGGCTTTAGGTTCTGTATAGCAAATAATAATGCTATTGCTGTCAATGCTTTTTCGCCACCTGAAAGCTGCATCATATTCTGAAGCTTTTTTCCCGGTGGCTGAGAAATAATTGTTATGGCTGCTTCAAGTATATCTTCCTCTTCATTAAGCTCAATAGTACCTTTACCACCACCAAACAATTCTTTGAATACTTTATCAAATTCTTCTTTGATCATTGTAAATTTTTCAGTAAACTGTTTTCTCATTCCCTCATCAAGCTCCTGAATAATCTTTTCAAGTGTTTCCTCTGCCTTGATAAGATCATCATGCTGCGTTTTTAGGAAATTATATCTTTCTATTACGTTTTTATAATCTTCTATAGCATTAACATTTACATCGCCAAGAGAACGTATCTCGCTCTTCAATGAAGCTATCGTTTTCTTAATCTGAGGTAGATTGTTTATCTCATCATTTCTAAAATCAAGGGCACTTTGATATGTAAGCTCATATTCGTTCCACATATAATTCACCTGATTCTCATTTAGTTCTTCTAATTTCTCCTTTTGTGAATTAAGGCGGAAAATTTCTTTGTCTAATGTGCTCATCTGTTCTGATAATGCTTCTCTCTTTGTAAAGAAATCCTTGTGGTCCCTCGTCTGGTTTTCTCTCTCTGCATTAAGATTTTCAATTTCAAGCTTGATTGCTTCAAAGGACTTTTCAGCCTCCTTAAGGGATTCAACAATAGTATTTATCTCATCATATTTAGTCTGTATTTCCTTCTCTAAGCCATCACTGTTTTCTTTTATTGTTCCAAGTTCTCCATATAGCTGTGTAAGTGTTTCATCGACCTTGCTTATGCTTGAATTAATAAATTCATTTTTTTGTTTGAGATTAGAAAATTCAATGTTAAATGATGCAACCTTCTCACTTTGTTCATCTTCCTGCGTCCTCATCTCATTAATCTTAATGTTAAGCTCTGCGATCTTTTCTTCAAGGGAGCTGTTAAGATTTTCATAATTAGTAAGCTCATTTTGCAGTTCATTCTTGTTTTCTTTAATCTCAACTATCTGCGAAGCTATTTCTAATTTTTCTTTTTCAAAATCCTGGAAAGAATCAAGTATTTCTTTCTTTTTATTATCAGCCTGATTCAGGTTCAGCTTAACTGTATTCTGCATCAGATACTGCTCCTGAAGTGATGTTTTAATTGCATCAGCTTCCATTGCAACATCCTGAATTTCTTTATCAAGTGATTCAATAGTTGATTTTAATCTAACTGACTCATTCTTAACATTTTCAATCTGCTTTTCAAGATCCTCAATTTCCCTTCTTCTTCCAAGAAGATTGCTTGAATTCTTAAACGCACCACCTGTCATCGAACCGCCCGGATTAAGAATTTCTCCTTCAAGCGTAACAATTCTAAGTGAATTATTGTACTTCCTAGCTATGACTATTGCATTATCGATATTATCGGCTACTACAATTCGTCCAAGTAAATATTTGGCCACAGCTTCAAATTCAGGATTTATTTTCACAAGATCACTAGCAAGGCCTATAACACCGCGTTCCGACAATACTCTTTCATTGTTAAAGCCTGTTCGATTTGCAAGACTGCTCAGTGGTAAAAATGTTGCTCGTCCAAATTTACCTCTCTTTAAGTATTCAATGAGTTCTTTTGCTATATTCTCATTGTCAGTTACAATATTTTGAATGTTTCCTCCAAGAGCTGTCTCAACAGCAATCTCATATTCCTTATCTGTTTTTATTATGTCAGCAACTACGCCTATTATACCTTTTTTAGAGGTTTTTAGCTCCATTACCTTTCTAATACTATTTCCAAATCCTTCGTATCTCTCAGTTATATTTTTCAGAGATTCAAGCTTATTGGTAAAAATATGAAAATTCTGTTCACTTTGATTCTTTTGCTTTGATAATTCATTTCTTTCACGACTCAAATTATCCTGCTTAATCTTAAGTTCTTCGTTTCTGTCATTATTATCAATAATTTTATCATTGATATTTTTAAGCTCTTGCTCTAAATCATTAATAATGTTTTCCTGAGCCTCTTTATCACTGGATGATTTTAAAAGTTTTTGTGTTAGCTCAGCATTTTTGATATTTGTCTGCTCAAACAATGTATCATATCTCTGAATCTTTGATTTTACTGATGCCTTCTCATTAAGAAGTTCTATTATTTCTGTCTTTGAATTTTCGACTTCCTCCATAAGCTCTGCTATCTCTGAAGAAATCATATTAAGCTTGCCTATTTCCAGATTTTTAATATTGTCAGCATTGTTAAGAATCTCGTCAGCCTGATTTTTTTCAGCAAGGAGTCCTTCTTTTTCTTTTATCTGCTTATCTATATTATCATTAATTGAAGCTATTCTTTCTTTTATGTATTCATCATTCTGCTTTGCTGAGTTAATCTGCTCATTAAGAAGCTTTATCTCGCCATCAAATTTCTCTTTGAGTATCTCGGTGCGGTTGAGCTCCGTCTTCTTCGCTTCAATCTGCACATTCATTGATTCCATCTTTATTTCAAGCTCTTCAAACTCTGACTTAATTGCATCGTAGCTGTTATGTGCATCTGACATATTACTTCCTGACAACTCAATTTTTGAATCTATGTCAGCCAGCTTCCTTCTTATATCCTCTATTTCCAAAAGAAACATATTAATATCATTTTCTTTAAGACTCTCCTTCAATGCAAGATATTTTCTTGCAACTTCAGATTGTTTCTCCAATGGCTTTACCTGTTTTTCAAGTTCGGATAAAATGTCATTTACACGTGTCAAATTATTCTGCTCATCTTCAAGCTTCTTCTGAGCAACAATTTTTCTCTTTTTAAACTTAACAATACCTGCTGCTTCATCAAACAGCTCTCTTCTTTCCTCCGGCTTGCCTGATAGAATTCTATCAATCTGACCCTGTCCAATAATTGAGTATCCTTCTTTACCAATACCGGTATCATAGAAAAGTTCACTTATATCCTTAAGACGGCAGGTAGCACCGTTAATCAAATATTCACTTTCGCCTGAACGAAATAGT
>CAZBKO010000105.1:0-7644 GCA_964492545.1 uncultured Lachnospiraceae bacterium | reverse complement strand
ATAACGAATGTGATTAAATTAAGGGACTGTGGATAAAACTACGGAAACTCAAGTATATGCAGCTATTTACAAGTAGTTGATTTTCTGTTAAAATCAGTTTTATCTTCGGCAAATTGCAGAGGCATTTCCCGAATTATTATGTAAAAGAGAGGATTAATTTTTATGTATCCATTATTTCATATTGGTCCAATTGAATTGCCAACCTATGGTACTGTTATCTTAATTGGCTATATCATCGGAGTATTTTTTATGGCTCATCGTGGGAAAATATATGGCTTTACCAAGCTTGATTTCTTTCTCGCTTCTTTGATGTCTGCCATTGGACTTATCGTTGGAGCCAAGATTATTTTCATGATTTCCATCATACCTGACTTCATTGCAAACTGGTCAGTTGTAACTTCAAACATCCCTTATGCAATATATTATGCATTTTCCGGATACGTTTTCTATGGTGGCTTAATCGGAGTTCTTATTATGCTGCTACTGTTCTGTAAGCAAATGGGATATGATTTTCTTAAATTTACCAATGTAGTTGCACCTGTTATTCCATTTATTCATGGCATCGGAAGAATAGGATGTTTTTTCGGCGGATGCTGTTATGGAATTGAATATCACGGACCTCTTAGTATTACATTTCCGCATAATGAATTTGTATCTGATTTGGGCGGTGTTCCAAGATTTCCTGTTCAGCTTTTGGAATGTGCTATTAATATGGTTATTTTTATTATTTTGTACAATTATTCAAAAAAGCCACGCAAACCTGGTTCACTTCTTGGAATATATCTTATTACATATTCAATTGTAAGGTTTAGTCTTGAGTTCCTGAGAGGTGATGTTGAGAGAGGTTTCTTCCTGAATATTTCCACATCACAATGGATTAGTCTTTTACTTCTTCCAATTGGTATATACCTAATTGTTAGAAAGCAAAGAGAACCAAAAATATCAGAATAAAATTAATCGAGTAGACTTTTTATATGCCTACTCGATTTTTTACATTTCTATCTATCAGCATCCTTTGCTGCAGTTGTCGAAGTGGAGGTTGAAGTTGAAGTCTTTTCACTGCCTTCACTTGCGCCTTCACTCAGTCCCTCGCTCAAATCTTCTCCAATATCGTCTACCACTCCACCAACCACACCATTTCCTGATGAGCTCTCTTCTCCTGCTGCATTGCCTCCTGCACCGGATGACTCCATTGTCTGCCTTGATGTGGAGGTCTGCGTACTATTTTCTCTAGATGATGTTTCTGATGATTCACCATTGTCATCTTTTGATGAACATCCTGATGCAATGCCCATTACAGCTGCCAATGTCATAACCATGAACATTAATTTAATCTTTTTCATAAAAAAATCTCCTTTTAGATATATTTATTTCAATGATAATTATACCCAAAAGAAGATTTTATATTCATGTATATCGTTTCTGCAAATGTATAATGATTAACCTATAACATCGCTCATATCATACATTCCAGCTGGTTTTCCTGCAAGATATTTAGCAGCCTGAACAGCACCTTTTCCAAATACAGCTTTGGAATATGCTCTGTGGCTGATTTCAATTACTTCATCAGTTCCTGCATATATGACATCGTGATCTCCAACTATTGTTCCACCACGCACAGCACTTATTCCTATTTCTTTCTTAGGACGTTTGATTCTCTGCTTGCTTCTGTCAAATGTATATTCATATTCATTATTCAGTTCTTCATTGATAGCATCTGCAAGTGCAAGTGCAGTTCCACTTGGTGCATCAATTTTCTGATTGTGATGTTTTTCAACAATTTCAATATCATATCCGGCTGGTGCAAGTACACTTGTAGCCTCTTTAAGAAGTTTCATAATGATATTGATACCAAGTGACATATTAGCCGATTTGAGAATAGGAATACTCTGTGAAGCTTCCTTTACCTTGTCTAGCTGTTCCTGTGAAAGTCCAGTTGTACATAATACAAGTGGAAGTTTCTTTCTTACACAGTAATCAAGCAAGGTGTCTACTGCCACTGCTGATGCAAAATCAATTACAACATCTGCATCAACATCCATATTATCAATATTCGTAAATACAGGGTATGTGTTGGCAACTGTGTCCGCAATATCAACGCCTGCAACCATTGTACATTCTTCATCTTCTGCAACTATTAATGAGATTACCTGACCCATCTTGCCATTGCAGCCGTGCATAATTATCTTAGTCATAATGTTCTCCAATCTTATAAAATTCCGTATTCCTGCATAGCTTTCTTAAGTCTTGCCTGATTCTGCTCTTCCATTTCCGATAATGGCATTCTAAGTGGTCCTGCTTCTTTTCCCATTATATTCAAAGCTGCCTTAACAGGAATAGGATTTACTTCGCAGAATAATGCATCAATAACATCCAGTGCTTCTAACTGTAATTCAAGACTCTTATTAACATCTCCTGCAAGATATGATGCTACTATTTCGTGTGTCTTCTCCGGAGCAATATTTGAAAGTACAGATATTACACCTTTTCCACCCAATGATAACACTGGTACAATCTGATCATCATTTCCTGAGTAAATGTCAATTCTGCCCTGTGCCAGCTTTGCAAGCTTAGCAACCTGCGAAATATTACCACTTGCTTCCTTTATTGCTACGATGTTATCACATGCATCAGCCATCTTCATAACAGTTTCCGGTAAAATGTTACATCCTGTTCTACTTGGTACATTGTATAAAATAACAGGTACATGAATGCTGTTTGCTATAGCTGTAAAATGAGCAACAAGACCGTTCTGTGTTGCCTTATTGTAATATGGTGTAACTACTAACACTGCATCAACTCCATATTTCTCAGCCTCTGTTGAGAGATAAATTGCTGTCTCTGTACAGTTAGAGCCTGTTCCTGCAATAACCGGAACTCTCCCTGCAACCTTATCGACTGCAAACTTGATGCATGCAAGATGCTCTTCATGAGTTAATGTAGAAGATTCACCTGTAGTTCCACATATTACTATACTGTCTGTCTTATTGCTTATCTGAAAATCAATAAGTTCTCCTAACTTGTCAAAATTAACACTTCCATTTGAATTCATTGGTGTGACAATTGCAACACCTGCGCCTGTAAATATAGACATAATTTCATTCCTCCATCTGCCGCTTGGCTATTCTGATTATGATTGCATTGAAAAAGAGTTAACCGATGGTTAACTCTTAAAGAATTCTAAGTAATATAATTCTCTAAGTAGCCCTCCATCAAAATGATGACAGTCATATAACTGTTAATTATATGCCCAAGATAAAATTCTCAGAAAATTCTACCTTTCGGCGTATCACCCTTTCGTCTGCAATCATATATTCTCTGAAAATATCATGCAGCTTACTGATGTTCAACGCAACCTCTACTCTTAATCTAAAATCATATTATCACTTATATATATTTTTGTCAACGAATCTTTAAACGGATTCATCACATATTCTAGATACGATATTCACACTGTCTCTTAGTTCATTCGGTAAATTAATTCCAGTCATAATTACAACTGTTTCATCAGATTTCACATCAAGAACATTCTTCACTTCCTCGACTGTAATAATTCCTTCATCTATGAGCCCTAACAGCTCATCAAGAATAAGCATATCACATTCTCCGGTCACAAGAACCTTCTTGGCATAGTTAAGGCCATTTCGAATATTGGCAGTCTCTTCCGCTTTCTGTTCTACTGTCATATTATCAAATCCAATTTCACTTTTCTCGAATCTGAAGAATCTAACCTCCGGCTCAAATCTTGATAAAAATTCAATTCCGTTTGCATTTTTGTTCTTCATAAACTGAACAATAATAACATTAGCTCCTGACGCTGCGCTTAAAAAGCCCTTGCCTATTGCTGCTGATGATTTTCCATCACCATTTCCACAAAATACCTGTGTATATCCTTTATCCATAGTATTGCTCCAATTCTAATATATTGCTTAAATTAATCAGACAGCATCTGAAATATATTCAAGCTTATTAACTGAGACCTCATATGCTATATGCTTCTCTGTCTCTTCTTCATTAATCTTCTTAACATATTCCCTGCTCTGAACTCTGCCCCACACCTGAATACGTCCGCCTACTTCAAATGAAGAAGCAAATCTTGCATTTCTTCCCCATGCTATACATGGAATATAATCTGACTTGCCATATGGGCGATTGACTGCGATAAGTAAATCGGATATTTCTCTGCCAAGAGGTGTTTTTCTGTAAACAGGTGCCTTACAGATAAATCCATCAAGGAATATCTGATTAGTCTTACCAGACATTGGATTCTCGTCTACTATCTGCCATTCCCTTACAAATATTGACAGTACCAGCTTATTTCTGTTTCCCTCATGTCTGTTGTAGGATCTGAACTGTCCTGCTGCTTCAACTAATTTGCCTGTCATGTTCTCTTTCACATCAACCAATCTGTCTGAGACCATAAGTGGAATTATATCTGACATATCACTTAATCTGTTAACAGAAATATCTACGATATAAAATCCTTCCCCGAACACTTCGTGACTGAAACGAAATTCTGACACTACCTCTCCGATAATACTTACTTTGTTGTTTTCGATAACCTTATCAACCATTTGTATTTCTCCCTTCTTAAACATAAATGTAATTCATATAGATATGTTTATCTATATATGTATATTCGGATACACGGAATATTATTACACTTTTCCCACTATTATTACCAAATAATTATTTCCTCCAAATCCGAATTTATACCTAGAGACACATTATAACACAATTATTTCTGAGAATAAAGACTAATTTTTGTATTAGAGTTTCCATAAAATTTACTATATTAATATAGAAAGAATTGTATATTTTCATTTTTTTCTTGAATTTTTTCTAAAATGTGCTAAACTTGTTTGCGTTACTGTATTTATACACAAACAGAAGGAAGGATTTTTTTGAATGAAACAAAAAAGAGAAGACATTAGGAACATTGCCATTATAGCACACGTTGATCATGGCAAAACTACTTTAGTAGACGAACTGTTGAAGCAGAGTGGTACATTCAGAGCGAATCAGGAAGTTGCTGAAAGAGTTATGGATTCCAATGATATAGAGAGAGAACGTGGTATCACGATTTTATCTAAAAACACTGCCGTAAACTACAAAGGCACTAAAATAAATATTATTGACACACCAGGACATGCTGATTTCGGTGGCGAAGTTGAGCGAGTTCTTAAGATGGTTAATGGCGTTATCCTCGTTGTAGATGCATTTGAGGGCGCTATGCCACAGACTAAGTTCGTTCTTAAGAAAGCACTTGAGCTTAATCTCCCAGTTATTGTATGTATCAACAAAATTGACCGTCCAGAGGCAAGACCTGAGGAAGTAATTGATGAGGTTCTTGAATTATTCCTTGATCTTGATGCATCTGACGAGCAGCTTGAATGTCCATTTGTATACGCATCTGCAAAAGCAGGACATGCTATTCTAGATTTAACAGATGAACCTACTAATATGGAACCATTATTTGAGACAATTATCAACTATATTCCAGCTCCTGAAGGAGACCCTGATGCAGATACTCAGGTACTTATCAGCACAATCGATTATAATGAATATGTTGGACGTATAGGTATTGGTAAGATTGACAATGGTTCTCTTAAGGTTAATCAGGATGTTGTGCTTGTTAACCACCATGACCCTGATATGAAAAGACGTGTTAAGGTTAACAAATTATATGAATTTGAAGGTCTTAATAAAGTAGAAGTTCAGGAAGCTAATATCGGTTCTATCGTTGCTATATCCGGTATAACAGATATTCATATCGGTGATACATTATGTTCACCTGATAACCCTGTAGCAATTCCTTTCCAGAAAATATCAGAGCCAACAATTTCTATGCATTTTATGGTTAATGACAGCCCTCTTGCTGGTCAGGAAGGTAAATTTGTAACTTCAAGACATCTTCGTGACAGATTATTTAGAGAGCTTAACACTGATGTCAGCTTAAGAGTTGAAGAAACTGATACAACAGAAAGCTATAAGGTATCCGGACGTGGAGAACTTCATTTATCAGTTCTTATTGAAAATATGCGTCGTGAGGGATATGAATTTGCAGTAAGTAAGGCAGAGGTTCTTTACAAGCATGACGAAAACGGAAAGCTCCTTGAGCCAATGGAGCTTGCATATATTGATGTTCCTGAAGAATTTTCAGGTACAGTTATCCAGAAGCTCAGCACAAGAAAGGGCGAACTTCTTGGTATGTCCACTACAAGTGGTGGATACACAAGACTTGAGTTCTCTATTCCTGCAAGAGGTCTTATTGGATACCGTGGTGAATTTATGACTGATACAAAGGGTAACGGAATAATCAATACTATATTTAATGATTATGGCCCATTTAAAGGTGAAATTCAGTACAGAAGCATGGGTTCACTTATTGCTTTTGAAGCTGGTGAGGCTATTACTTATGGTTTATTCAATGCTCAGGAAAGAGGAACATTATTCATCGGACCTGGTGAAAAAGTATACTCTGGTATGATAGTTGGACAGACTGGTAAGGCAGAAGATATCGAAGTTAATGTATGTAAGAAGAAACAGCTTACAAATACACGTTCTTCAGGTGCTGATGATGCTCTTAAGCTTTCACCTAAGAGAGAATTAAGTCTTGAGCAGAGTCTTGAATTCATTGATACAGACGAATTACTCGAGGTAACACCTAAGAGTCTTCGTATAAGAAAGAAAATTCTTGATCCTACAATGAGAAAACGTGCTGCAAGAAGATAATTTATTAATATAGAACAAAGTTCCCGCCACATATAGTGCTCAATGCACTATATGCGGTGGGAACTTTTTCTTTAAATAAAGATGTATAAAGTAATTATTTCTTCTATAATAATATGATTTCTTTCATATCAGATATTCCAAACACTATATCTTCTTCAGCCGTAAGGACTGCCTTTGCTGCAGTTGCATCTGTGATCTGATTTTCAAATATCTTTGATTGTTCTTTCGGAACATAGATAGTCATTCTTACAACATCACTATACTCCACATCTCCGGAATAATACCCTTGTGTGTTGACAATATACTGAATCTTTCCCATTCCATTATAGTCTGTTATTACCGAATATCTAACTCCATCATATCTATCGAGAATAACACAATTCTTAAGAGCTTCATTGACTGCTCCCTGGTATGCCCTTATAAGCCCTCCCGTACCAAGAAGTATCCCACCAAAATATCTAGTCACTACAACTACTATATTATGTATATCCTTCACTGTTATGACATCGAGCATAGGCTTTCCTGCTGTTCCCTGAGGTTCTCCATCATCAGAGAATCTGGCTATTTCATTTCTATCACCAATCACAAATGCAGAACAGTTGTGTCTTGCATCCCAATACTTCTTCTTCAGCTCAGCTATAAATTCAACAGCCTCTTCCTCAGATGCAGCTTTCCTGACTGTACATATGAATCTGGACTTCTTCTCAACTATTTCTCCTGTTCCGCCTTCATATAATATCTTCAATTTCTTATCTCCTTAAAAAGTATAGAATTAACTTAATAAATTTTCTTATAATTGTCAATGCTTAATCTGTACAAATGTTCTTTTGCTTGTACTTGAATAAGTTATTTGATATAATCCTGTCTTTGACAGTTAGAAAAAGAAAAAACCGCTACATTCCTTGCTAC
>CAZBKO010000104.1:0-7882 GCA_964492545.1 uncultured Lachnospiraceae bacterium | reverse complement strand
TATTTGGCATAGCGCAGACCCCTCTGCGGAATCTGACTTTGCTATGCCTGACTTGTATTGGCTGATGGTTGTTTTGTGGGCTGCATATTTTCTGTAAAAGTGAATTGGTCGGACGAAGTCTTGACCAGTTCGCTGGATTATCTTTGTTGCAGGCCACTCCGGTGACGAAGGAACCGCAATAGGATTGATATGGAGAGACTAATTTCAGATATGAATAGATGTGTGAGGTGATATCACTTTAGATATCAGTAGGCTCATTAAGTGATATCAGATGTGATATCAGGACTTAATTTCTTGCCTAGTCTCAGTAGTTAATTAACTTACACGGTATACAGTGTGGATTGTGTTACACCCTTGATGTATTGGGCGTTCCCAGAGGGGGGAGAGAATATTTACTCGTACTTGTAGGGCTTGTAGTATTGTTTAAGACGCAGGTAACTGGAATTGTTACGAGAATATTTACAACAATTACTCAGAAAGTGAATTCATTGTAGAGTTATGAATAATAAAGGAAGTACTACGATTTTTATTTCATTATTACTTGCAAGCCTTATTGTGCTGATGTGCACAATAATAGAATCATCGCGTATTGTATCATCAAAGTCGTATGCTAAGGAGTTAATGAATTCAACAACGGATTCGTGTTATGCCGGTTATGCAAAAGAGGTTTTGGAGGATTATGATATATTTTGTCTTTGGAATACACCGGATGAGATAAAAGACAATTTTTCGTATTATATGGAACAGACTTTATCTAACAGTAAAGATATGTTTGGTTTAAATTTATCAAAATGTAAGCTCAGTAAGATAAGCTATTTTACAGAAAGAAATGGCGAAGGATTAGCTAAAGAAGTTGATGCCATAATGAAGTACAAGATTACAGGCGATATTTTAGAAGAAATAATTAGCAAGCTGAAGGGCGCAGGAAATAGTGATAAGATAAAAAGTTTTTTTCAAACCATGTCAAATTGTATGGATGTTGTTCAAAATATCGAAGAGTGTGTTGCTGATGTTGCAGTATCATTTGAAAACATCAAAGGTTACGTTGATGATATAAGACAGTATATCAAAGAAGCAAATGATTATCTTAAGCAAATTAATAGTTTTAAGGGGAATGCAGATGATTTACTCCAGATTAAAGCACTTTATGAAGAGAAGTTTCAAGTAATAACGCTGTATACTGAGGATACCATAACTGAGATTAACAGAGTATTAACAAGTGATGAGTTGTATAGTGGATTTATGGATAACACAAAGGATATGTTTGTGGAATTAGATGAGAAGCTGCAGAATGCCAAGGATGATTTGGGAGATGAAGCTTACAGGTCAATATTAGAACAGGTTAATAATACAAGAAAACAGATTTCAGATAAGAAGACGGATTATTACAAGGTCACAGAGTGTGTTGAAATTGTTGAGGATGTAAGTAAGGCTATGAATACCATGAAGGACAAATTAGATACTATTCAATCGGCAATACTAGAAGATAGCTTTTCAACAAAAATGCAGCTTAATATCACACTTCCAGATATCAGCAAGTTCGCCATTAATTACAGTACAACAGCAATTAACAAAACGGGCAAAAATATATTGGAATTTTTGAAAGATTTATTGTGCAATGGAGCTATATCTATGGTGTTAACAGATAACAAAAAGATATCTACAGGTACGATTGATAATTCAGAGCTTCCTTCAAAGACAGAAAGCTATGATACAACATACAAATATTATGATTATGATTCGTCGAGTGAATATGTCAGGAAGATTCTTTTTTCACAGTATGTGTTGGATTACTTTAGCTGTTATACAGATAATGCTTCAGACAAAAAACTATCATACGAGATTGAGTACATAATAGGTGGAAGTAGTTCTGATAAAAAGAATTTAAGTTCTGTTGTAACTGAACTTATTGGGTTAAGAGAAGGATTTAATATTGTGTATTTATTCTCTGATAAGGAAAAATGTATGGAGGCTGAGGTAATTGCTGCCGGTATTGTGGGCTTTACGGGAGTTACACCCTTAGTAACTATAACAAAGTACATTATTCTAGGAGGATGGGCAACGGCAGAATCTATAATAGATGTAAGAATGCTTTTGGAAGGGGAAGAGATAGGTTTGCTAAAAACATCTAAAAGCTGGAATACGTCGTTAACCAATATAACGTCATTTCATGAGAATAATTACAAGAATAAATATAAAGGTCATGGACTTAATTACAGAGATTATCTTAGAATGCTGTTGGTGGTGCAAAATAGTGTGAAACAGGTGTACAGAACAATGGATATGATTGATATAAATATTCAGAATGACTATAATGACAAATTTACATTGAAGGATTGTATTTATAGCACTGATTTTACCTGTGATTATGAAGTGAATCAATTGTTTTCTATATTTGGAATCAAGAGGAAATACAAATACACATTAACACACACATATTCGTATTAAAGGAGGTGAAGGAAGATGCCCTTTTTCTATAATAGTAAAGTTAAATATACTTACGCTGCATTAAAAAAATGCAATCCATATTCTCTCCTGGTGCAAAAGGCACATAAAAAAAATATTTATAGGGAAAGGGTATCTTCGTTCACCTCCAATAAGGGAAGTGTGACAATTGAAGCAGCATTATGTTTACCGATATTTATGACGGTAGTTTTGGTATTACTGTATTTTATAGTAGTAGTAAGCTTTCAAAACAATATGAATGGTAAATTTGTTAATGTGGCAGCAGATATTGGAAAAGACATATATTTGTATGATAGAAAAGGAATTGCTTTAGGTATTACGGATGCGGATATTGCAGCAAGATTATATTCGTCTGACTTTAGAAAATATGTTAATGAATCGATGGTGACTGGGGGAGCTATGGGCATTAATTACGCACTTTCCAATACTGATTATGAAGAAAATGGAGGAGTATTGTTAAAGGCAGCGTACATTATAAAAATTCCACTGTTAATAGGAAATACAAAGAGTATGTATTTTTCGCAGGCATTATTTTTTCGACCGTGGATTGGAATCAGTATTGTTGATGAAAATCATTCAAAGGGTGAAACTGTATATATAACGGAAAGGGGTACGGTATACCACACAAATAGAGATTGTTCGCATTTACAACTAAAAATAAAAGAAGCTAAGATGGATGATGTCTCATCCCTTAGGAATAGCGGAGGAGGAAAGTATAAACCATGTGAACTGTGTATAGAAATGCAGCCGGGAGCTTCAAGTATTGTATATATTACGGATAGTGGGGACCGATATCATATGAATAGAAAATGCAGTGGACTAAAGAGAACAGTTTATGAAATTTCATTGGATGATGTGGGAGATAGAAAGATATGTTCAAGATGCAGAGAGTAGGTAATAGAGGTAGTATTACTGTGGAAACAACAATGGTATTGGGAATGTTACTGATAGTTATTGTTACTACAATATATATGTTTTTTTATATGCATGATTATACAGTTGTACAGAGCCAGGCGATTATGGCAGTAGATCATGATGAAACATTTAGTAGACGGGTAACTTTGATGGCTAAAGTGGAAGATGTTGAAAAAAGTGTTAAGGGTGAGAAGAATATTATTGAGGGAGTAATGAAAATAAAACTACCCTTTCTTGGTACAGTTAAAAAAACGTTTAGTGTTAGCAGAAACATTACTGGCGCAGAGAATATAAGAAGAATGAAGGTGTTACTAGATGCAATTGAGTGAATTTAATGTATACTACAAAGCAGATTTGACAAAAAATTATATGATAATAGAGGCCTCGGAAACAGAAATCAACTATAAGGTCAAGATGATTAATGAGAATCATATTCCGGGTTTGTTACAGGTGAAAAGTATATATATAAATGATGGGCAGCAGTTTATGTATGATATTTCCTCCATGCAGTCAGTCAAGATTCTGTTTGAGAAAAGAAAGTTAAAAGCTGAGGATATCCTTAATATTGTCAGGGGAATTTGTGAGACAGCGGAGAATTTAGAAAAGTACTTTTTGCAGATAGATAATGTAATTCTGTGCAGTGATATGATATTCATGAATGCCGAAACGGGGGATACCATGTTTACATACAATCCTTTTTATAAGGAGAATATTATTGTTAAGCTGCAGGAGCTGGCTGTATATTTTATAGGAAATATAGATTATGAGGATAGCAACAGTATAAGCAAAGCCTATATGTTTAATGAAATTGTATCGAAGGATACATTTGTAATTGGAGACTTAGTTAGAATAATTGAGTCAGGATATAGTGGATATGTTAAGCCGGTGCAGGAAATAAAGGAAATTGAGCCAGCGGAATCTCAACCTTTACCCGAGGATAAGAAACCTATATGGGATAAGCTTATAGAGGCTATTAAAGAAAAACTTGGTATGATTAAGAAAAAAGAGGTTATGCCAGTGGTTTGTGAGGAGAAAACGGTATATAGTACAGATACCAGTCCACAGGAATTTGGAGATACAGTGCTGCTGTCTGTAATTGAAAAAAAGGGACTTACACTGAAACCGGAAAGAAAAAAATACGAAGATATCTATATGAATGAATCGAGTATGGTAATAGGTAAATTAGAAGATAGGGTTGATGTTGTTATAAATGATCCTTCTGTAAGCAGGATACATGCAAAGTGTGAGAATGAGGGTAATAGGTATTTTGTTGAAGACTTAAATACGACAAATGGGACATATTTAAATGAGTGTAAAATGATTCCGTATAAGATAGAAGAAATAAAGGATGGAGACAGGCTTATGTTTGGACAGGTGGTATATTGCGTAATGATAAGATAGAATTTGACAGGGATGTTAAATGGTGTTAATGTAGATTTCAAATACAAACGATTGGAGAATGTATATGGTCTATACGCAATTGAGTAGAATTTTTGCCACAGCAGAATATAGCAGAGTAAATATTTTAGGCGATCAGGTTGTTGCTTATTTTAATAATGCAGACAGTGGATTAGATATATTTATTGTTGTTAACAATATAGGACTAAGGGTCTATGGAATGGAGGAGCTAACTGAGCAGGGTGAATCACTGATACAATATTTCAATAGGCAGGGTATATGGAATATAGACATGATGTATTTGATATGTACTAACGACATTAAGAGGGACAGCTACATGCACGAAAGTATGCAATGCTGGTTCTTGGATGCAGAGAGCAGGAATCTTATTATATATGAGAATCAGCCCACTGATTTTGCTGAAATGAAGGAGAATATTGCCAGTAATGCATTTTTGGAGGAAAAGAGAAGATCAAAAAGAATATTTCCGTGGATAACCATAATAATTATTTTAATTAATGTTGCTGTCTATATGGTTATGGAGGCAAAGGGATCAACTCTTGATACGTTATATATGCTTAATCATGGAGCTTCTTACTGGTCATATGAATTTAATAATGGTGAGATATATAGGTTATTTACCTGTATGTTTATGCACTTTGGTTTTGCGCATATATTTAATAATATGCTTTCGCTATATATTATTGGAATGCAGGCAGAGCAAATATTTGGAAGAATCAGGTATCTTGTCTTATACATTGTCACTGGTCTGTTTGCAAGTATTATTTCGTCAGTTTACTATATGATAATTGATGACAATGTTGTGTCTGCCGGAGCATCAGGCGCAATATTTGGAATTATTGGTGCTGTTTTGGTTGCATTTTGGATCAACAGAAAAAGTTTTGACAATATGAGGGGAAGACTAATTGCGTTTATTATATTGATATTTTACAATATAGTAGGAAACGGTGGTGTAGATAATGCAGCACATATTGGTGGTTTGGTATCGGGAGTAATACTCAGCTTGATTATGTTTAAGACTCATAAGAAAATGCGAGAGAAGAAACTATCTTGAAACAGTTAAAAAATTATATTACAATATAGCTGAAAGAAACATAATTATATGTGCAGGAGCATCACAAAGGAAAATGCTCCGGAATGGAGTTAATATGATTATTAATATTTACTATGGTGGAAGAGGCCTTATTGAAGATCCAACATTGTATGTTCTAGATAAGATTGAAAAAGTACTTGATGAATTAAGAGTTAAAGTTAACAGATATAATCTGTTTGAAATGAAGAACTCCATTACAACACTTCCACAGACATTAAAAGAGGCAGATGGAATTATTTTGGCTGCAAGCGTTGAGTGGAAAGGTATCGGAGGATATATGCAGCAATTTCTTGATGCATGCTGGTTATATGGTGACAAGACAAAGATTAGTAATCTTTATATGTGTCCTGTTGTTATTGCTACGACATACGGAGAGAACGAGGCTCTTGCTGATTTGAAGAGCTCATGGGAGCTTTTGGGTGGAATTCCATGTGATGGTGTGTGCGCATATGTAGAGGAAACTGTAGAATTTGAAACAAGTAAAATATACAGAAATATTATTGAGAAGCGCGCAGAGAATATATATAGAATGATATCACAGAAGCAGATGGTGCTGCCTTCGAGCAGTAATGCTATTAAAAGGACAATAATCAAAAGTACAATTGACCTTACACCACAGGAGAGTGAACAGCTCTCAAAATATGTATCTGATGATATATATGTTAAAAAGCAGAAGGAAGATATAGAAGAATTAGCTACTATGTTCAAGGGAATATTGAGCCAGCAGGGTGAAGAGGTAGAGCTTGAATTCATAAAAGAATTTACGGTTATATTTAATCCGCAGGAAGATTTCAGTGCATCATATGCATTTATTATTAGTGATAAGAAGAAGACTTTATTCATTAATGTAAAGGGTAAGGAATTAGAGTGCAGATATGAGCAAAGGACAGATACAGATGTACTAGCCAAGCTTACTTATGAATCACTTAATGCAATTGTGCAGGGCAGACTTACATTTCAGAGAGCATTTATGAGCGGTGAAATGACTGCTAAGGGAAGCTTCAAAACTCTTAGAATGTTAGATACACTTTTTGATTTTTCAAGATAGATTATATTGGAAGTGAGATAGTAAATGAACTTCCTTTATCAGGCGAAGATATAACGTTGATTGTTCCGTGGTGAGCATTAATTATTTTGCGACTTATGGGCAGACCAAGACCTGTACCACCGGTCTTGTATGTAATCATCGGAAGAAATATGGTATCAAGCTGTTCGCTTGTCATACCACAGCCGTTGTCCTTTATAATGGTAAATAGCCGGTCATTATTAATCAACATAGAGACCTCCACTACACCATTTGGCTGGGAGGCTTCAATAGCATTTTTGAGTATGTTAATTACAACCTGTTTTAATTTGATATAATCACCCATTATGTCAGGAATATTATCCGATGCAGTGAAATTAATAGTTATATTATTGTCAGTTACTATTGGCATAGATGAAAATGAATTAACTGCGTTTTTAACTATGGACATCAGATTAACAGGTGAAAGATTAAGATGTTCGCTGTTGTTAAGTAAGGATATTTCAGCAATTAGATGCTTTAGGTAACCGACATCATCCATGGTGCTGTCCCAGTAGTTAAAGGAATGCACTTCGGGATGACTGGATTCAATGATTTGAAGAGAACTGTTAATCAGAGTAAGGGCATTGCCAAACTCGTGAGCAATCTTTCTCAAAGTCATGTTGTAATCAGAAGATAAGGATTCGAATGCTTCACTGAATTCTTCGTTTTCGGATTTAAGTTTTTCGATTTGTTCATTGTTATATAATCGGAACATAATAATCCTCATTCTGGAGCATTTTTCCAACGGGTCTAAGTAAAATTCATAATGGCGATTTCATTTCAGCCCCAAATACTATTAGTGATGCTCCTATCCAAATAGTAGTATGAAACATATAATGTCATGTTTACAAAAGCCTATAAATCATAGTCTAGGGAAACACTGATTAATTCGAGCATTTACACCTAAAATATAGTATAATATA
>CAZBKO010000103.1:0-8108 GCA_964492545.1 uncultured Lachnospiraceae bacterium | reverse complement strand
AACTGAATTAGAAATATGGGGAAACTGTTGTCACGTTATCTTAATGACATTGCCAGTTCTGCGCGGGATTCACTTAGTGGCATAGAAAAAGGTAACGGCGCGAGCAAGCCCGCTATACCGTTACCTTTTACTGCAGCGACTCGCATATTGCATCCGCAATTGCCTTCGCATACGCATCCATATTATCATCAAATGCAGCATTATCACTCTCACTTGTCATGTATCCCATCTCAAGAATGCAGCTTGTAATAGAAGCCGTATTAATCGTATAATTCTCAGCCGGATTATCCGAAGTACCAAGCTTCACACCACGATCAGGCATACCACCAACGCTGGAAATATTAGCAAGCAGGTGATTTGCAAGTCCCGATGCATCCAAAGGGGCACTGCTGTGAATCCACACCTCCACACCACTGATATCCTTCGTGCCCTCATACGCATTTCTGTGAATAGACACAAGCATCTCAGCCCCTGAATTTTGGGCCAGCCTTACCCTCTCGGAGGGAGAAATATAAGAATCATCATGGCGCGTTAGAAAAACACCAACATTTCTTTTGTTAAGCTCCGTCTTAACGCGCAAAACAAGGGCGAGAGTATCAAACTTCTCGTCCCTGTCATAAGCAGATGATCCATGGTCATTACCACCGTGACCCGCATCAATACATACAAACGAATCATAATCCTGCGGTTTATCCTCCACATACTTATCCTCGCCGGACTCATGTTTTCCACCACCTGTAAACACCTGTACACAATGCACTGCCAGGATAGCCATAATAACAAACGAAAACACAAGAATTATCAATTTAAATAAATGATTATTTTTTCTTTTGCCTGCCATAATTCACCACAATTTACTCAATATTCAATCTTTTAGTTAGTGCATATTTTGCAACGAAGAAATAAACAACTCCCATAACAGCCGATAACACTGCTGCCGTCAGCATAACTGCATGGAATGCAGCCGGTATCTCGTAGATGTGATTAGCACCATCAAAATAAGCATTGTATTTCTTAGTAGTCTCAAGATTAAAAGCAAGAGTAAACATTCCACTAATGGTCTGATTAATAAATGTAAACAACATGTAGAAAGCAAATGCTCCGATAACGCGGTGTCCTGCGAAAAACTGACCTGCACAGATTGCTGCAAATATTATCATAATCTGAGCTGCACTTGAAACCAATACGCTGAGCAGCATATCAAGAATCATTAAAAGTATATTGCCATTATCAAACACTATTTTTGTGATTTCTCTGATGCCTGTCAGGATATCCAGGAAATTGCCTGTGCATGCAAACAATATGAAAATACTGAACATAACAACCACTGTACTAAGAACAACCCACACATAATCCACGATGAACTTAGCAACAAGATGCTGCCATGGCTTAACAGGAAGTGTATGCGCCAAATAGCCCTCATCCTTAAACATATGATTATAAAATCTTCTTATCAAATAAATAATAGTAACAAACTCTGCTGCCAATGCGCCAACAACATACGCAATCATAAGCAGCACCTGCACAAAACCAATAAACATATTCTCACCATCATATACATTCATTGACATTGCATTAACGATAGACAAACCAATAACTGCTACATATATCATAAGTAAAGCCTTGTATGTTGCCTTAAATTCATGCTTAATTAATTTACCTAACATCTGAATACCTCCCTGAATAACTCATCTATAGACTTGCCTTCTGTTGAACGAATCTCATCAACCGACTTATGAAGCACAAGATTACCATTCTGTATAAATATAACATCCTCAAGAATCTGCTCAATATCACTAATCAAATGAGTAGAAATAATAAGCGAAGCATTTGGATTATAATTTGTAATAATCGTATTAAGAATATACTCTCTAGCTGCAGGGTCAACACCACCGATTGGCTCATCAAGAATATATAGCTCTGCCTCTCTGCTCATAACCAGAATCAGCTGCACCTTCTCCTTCGTTCCCTTGGACATCGTCTTAAGCTTATCCTCAGGATTAATATTAAGTCTGGCAAGCATATCAAGAGCTTTTTCACGATTAAAATCCGTATAAAAATCCTGGAAATAATCAAGTAATTCCTTAACCTTCATATTGTTATCAAGATAAGTTCTCTCTGGCAGGTAAGAAACAATCTTCTTGCTCTCGCATCCAATAGGATTGCCATCTATAAGAATCTCACCTGATGACGGCTTTAGAAGTCCGTTAATCATCTTAATAAATGTTGTCTTGCCACTTCCGTTCGGTCCCAAAAGACCGATAATCTTTCCCTTTTCCAAAGTAATATCCATACCATTAAGTGCATTCTTAATGCCATAACTCTTACTAAGGTTCCTACACTCAAGTATAGGTCTGTCAATACTGTTATCCATATTTATCATATCCTCCTTAATCCTCGTCATGATTTCTTATCAATTCAATTATCTCTTCCCTGTCCATTCCAAGCTTCTTCATGCTCTCAACAAATGCCTCAATCTGTTCCTTCGCCAGGCTCTCTCTCACTGCTCTGATCATCTTATCATCCTCCGTCACATATCTTCCCGATGCACGTTCCGTTACCAGAAGGCCATTGCCCTCAAGCTCCATCAATGCTCTCTGCATCGTATTCGGATTAACCGATGCCTCTGCGGCTAGTTCACGCACTGACATTATCTTCTGCCCTCTGGGATACTCTCCCGAAATAATCTTCATCTGTATTATTTCTTCTAGCTGGATGTACACAGGTCTGTCTTTCTTAAGTTCCCACACTTTTATGCACCTCCTTTGTATTACTGTACTAAGTGCTTAATACAGTAATACACCTTTTTTATCTAAATGTCAATACTTTTTTTGGAAATTATTTTCTTTGTGCTTTTTTCCACTGTTGGGCGGGGAAGCATAACCTGATGTCCACACCCCTGACACTTAAGGCGAAAATCCATTCCCACTCGCAATATTTCCCAGGAATCACTTCCGCACGGATGCTTCTTCTTCGTCTGAATAACATCTCCCAACTCAAAATCAAACTTTCCTGCCATAAAAATCCACCTTTCATTTGCTACACTTAAAAAACAAAAGCTGAAGATAATTATAATCCACAGCTTTCGTTTTTTAAATATAATTATTGAAGTATTCGAAACTTTCCGATAAATGGAAGCTCTCTTGCCCTGCCATTATAGGCATTCATCACGCCAATAACAGCAAAAACAATCTGAATAAATATCACTACAATCAGAACAAGACTAACAATCAATGTGCCCACACCAGCCAAAGACAACACCAGGCTAACAATGCCAATCACCACGTCGACAGCTAATTCCAAAACAAATAAAATCATTCCCTGATTTGCATGAAATCTGCAAAACTGCGACTTCTTACGGGCAAACAATGGAATCAAAAATAAAAACAAAACATAGCTCAACGCCGCTCTAAGCTTGTTCTCCACTATATCTCTCGGATCATAATCTCTCGAGTAATCTGTGCCCTTAAGAATAATATCCTCCGGACTAAACCCACTCTTTTGGTCATGTTCATCATAATCAACTCTTGCTCCACAGAAGGTACAAAACGATTTGCCTGATTCCAAATCTGCACCGCATCTGCTGCATTTACTCATTATGCGTTCCTCCTCATAATATCTGCTAATTTATCCTTTTCAGCCATAAGCTCATCATAAAACCCCATCAAACCATCAATATTTCCTGCCCTGAGCGGCTCAACAATCTGAACGTCCGTATCAAACATAGGAGTAAGACCCATATTTCCACATACACCTTTAAGTGTGTGCGCCGCATCAAATGCCTTCTCAACATTTCCTGCCTCAAGCTCCACCTTCAACTGTGCAAACGAAGCATCCTCAAGAACTGTCTCCAGACAAGACTCATAGAGCTCTCTGTCATCCATAAATCTCTCCATTGCGCCATCAATATCACAGCCCCACTCTTTTAATTCGTCATATAATTGTTCTTTCATTTCAGTATCTCCTGTATATTATAATGTATTTCGTTTTATATTCGATGACTTCAAAACGTTATTAACTCGCTTCTCAACAACCTCCGGAACAAATGGCTTGACAATGTAATCATCAACCCCCATTTCCATAGCCTCAACCTGTGTGGATCTCTTATCCTCCACGGTGATAACAATGACCGGTATATCCTTAATGCTGTTATCATTGTTCTTAATCTTAAGGAACTCGACACCATCCATGACCGGCATAGACATATCAAGAAGAATAATATCAACCGGCTGACTTCTAATAATATCCAAAGCCTGTTCGCCATTCTCCGCCTGAAGAACCGTATACTTATCAGCAAATATTTCCTTAATTATCTCTCTGTTAATCTCAAGATCATCAGTGACAAGCATTGTATAATCATTAGGCAGGCTGTTATCAAGTGCCTGCTGGTATTTCTTAAGTTCACTGTCAATCATCTTATGCTCAGTAATGTCATTCACTGCGCCAAACAAAATACATCTGTTGCCCACCTGATTAATATACTTAAGCTTGATATTAATCCAACAAGCACCTTTATCCTCTGTCATTCTAATATATTCGCACTCTGCGTGATCCTTGCTGTTAACAGCTTCCTCAAATGCCTGAACAACAACATCTCTGTACTTCTCATCAACCACCTGAAGAGGATCATTACTCTTAAAGGAAATAGCATCTGTTCCCAAAAGGCTGCAAAACGAATCATTTACTCTAAGAAGCTCCACATGTCCCTTCTCATATTCATAAATAGTAGTTGGCTGAAGAATCCCGCTGAAAATATTATCAAGCTCATTTCCAGTCTGCCAAATAGAATCTGTATTAAAATCTATGTTGCTATTCTCATTGCTGTTAGTGTACTTCTCCTGCTTACGTATCAGTGTCTCGTAATCCTCAAGCGCCATTGGTTTTGCAAAATAATAGCCCTGAACATACTCACAGCCAATACTTCTAAGAAATCTAACCCGTTCGCCAGTCTCAACACCCTCTGCAATAACAGGCATCTTAAGCCACTTAGCCATACGCACAACTGAAGCAAGAATATTCTCGCCACGTCCTGTGTATCTGGTCTTCTCCATAAATTTCATATCAATCTTAAGGAAATCAAATCTCATATCCTTAAGAACATTAAGAGACGAATAACCACTGCCAAAATCATCCATCATAAGCTTGAATCCCTTCTCCTGGAAGTGGTCCATTATCTCAATAATAGCCTTGGGATTATCTGTATATGCACTCTCAGTAAGCTCAAGATTAAATAAATCCTTCGGAATCTCATATTTCTCGACAAGTTCGCAAATATTCTCAACAAGACGAGGATTGTACAAATCAACTCTCGAAACATTAACTGAAACAGGCAATGACTTAATTCCCTCATCCGCCCATCTTCTCATGTGCTGGCAAACCTTCTCCCACACATAATAATCAAGCTTTGAAATAAAACCATTTCTCTCAAAAATAGGAATAAACACGCCTGGTGAAATCATTCCAATCTCAGGATGCTTCCATCTGACAAGTGCCTCTGCACCTGCCGGTCTGTTCGTTGCTAAATCATACTTAGGCTGAAAATATACGCAAAACTGATCTTCCTCCAAAGCCTGAGACATATTGTTAACAATCTCCTGCTCCCTCTGAATATCATCACTCATATTATCATTATAAATAGCATAATAATTAATATAATTTCCCTTGCAGGTCTTAGCTGCCAATGTCGCCCTGTCAAACACGGTATCCATGGACAGCTTCTTATCCTTAAAATAATATACACCTACACATGGAAGTATATTGTAATCCTCATTGAAGCCCTCAAGACTCTTGCGGATTGTACCCAATATTTCATCAAGATTATCGTTCTTATGTGCACAGCAAATACCAAAAATATCAGATTCAATTCGTCCATAATAAAAATTGTAAATCTTCGACATATCCGTGAGCTTATCAGCAATATATCTCAACAGATTATCGCCCTGTTTGAGACCAAAATACGAATTAATAAGTTGAAAATGAACTATATCTATTCTTATAAATGTAAATTCCTTCTCGTCACTGTTCTGTATAAACTCAGATGACTCCGAAAAGAACTTACTCTTGTTATAAATACCTGTCAGCTTGTCATATTCAGCAAGATACTTCAATCTCTCAAAAGCAGCCATCTGGCTTCTCTCAATAGCATTCTTAAGTCTAAATCTAAGAATAGTAGGATTATAAGGCTTAGATGCAAAATCCCACGCTCCGAGCTCCAACGCCTTAATCTCATTCTCGTTATCGCCATTACCGGTAGCTACAATTATAGGTATATTAGCATATTTAGGAATATCTCTAACCGCCTCAAGAAATTCATATCCATTCATTACCGGCATAACAAGATCAAGAATAATTCCGGAAATTCTCGACTTACTCTCCTCCATTACCTGAAGAGCCTGTTGTCCATTCTCTGCCTCCGCAACTCATATTCATCTCTCAGCATTCTGTATACCAATCGTCGATTGACAATATTGTCATCAACAATCAAAACTGTTCTGTGTGTATTTTTCATAATGCCTCCCGTCACTTATACTTGTGACAATATCAATAGTTAAGATTATTATATTCCAATATTTCGACAAAATCAATTATTATTCGATATATAAAATTCAGTATTTACTCATTTTTAGTTCTCAATATATTTCCCACAACACACAACACTGCAAACACGATATTTAAGCCAACAATTACAAAGACAAACGCCGAAGGAATAAGGTTTATCTTATCATCTGCAGATTTATCAACATTTTGCAAAACGATAAATAACACATGAATTAATATCGCCAAAACTATGCACGCACTGGTTCTTCCAACTACAATGCCTCTGACCTTGTCTGATTTCTTTACATTTTTCCACACAGACAGGCAGTTTTGCAAAATTCCAAACATCAAAACATACGTAATTACTCCGATAAATATCATTATTGCTAATTGTATTATGCTGCTTGTTTCATCTGCATTTGCTTTCACCGCTCCCATAGCAATATAAATCATGCCCGTCGGTCCAAGCTTGATACCATTAGAACTGTAGATTGGAAGTACGGAGCATGCCAGCATTGCAAATGATACTACACCTGCCAGCATATACATAATGTATGACGACGTCAAACGGCCCGAATGTTTTCTCATATTTAGCACAAGCGCGCCAGTTATCATTGCAGTCACTGCTGCTGCAAAAGTCAGCCACACTGCAATGCTATAGGTATGTACCATAAATATTTCAATCATCAATACATTTCCAAAAACAAACTGGATAACTGCAAAAATTGTGAGTAAAACCCCTTCTAAATACAGCATTTTAGCTGAATCCCCATAGACTATCAGCTTAGTTATATGTATAACGCCAAATACAAGTGCTATAACAATTATTGCTATCTGGGCTGCACTATAAATAGTCATTTGCATAACTTCTGTAAGTGCGTTGATTATATCCATATCGCTGCAGGATTTATACAAATCTTTTGTTGCCTGTATGTACTCAATAAAACTTGGTGAACCTCCGGAGTTTGACAGCACCGGTACAAATGCACTCGCAATCGCAAGCACACTCACTACAATACCTATTAATGCAATGATAACTTTCGCTGCTTTGCCCGGAGCTGCGCCTGGATTGGCCATATTGGGCATAGGATTATTCAACTGACCTGCTGCATACTGAATTCCCGTTATCTGCACCTTGTACTCTGCTGCGTCAGCTGTGCTCATATATATTCCTTCATCACTTCCAAATAAAAAATCCGGTGATTCGCATTTTGTGTATGTGTAATCTACAGCTTCCATAAGATTTCCAAATGCATCAAATGCCTGTGCTCTCACTGTCATGCTCTGAATAGGCTGCCTGCAGTTATTTGCAAATCTTAGCTGTAAAAGTGGTCTGTTATTATAGTTATCATAGAGCAGGTATCCACATTCTAACTCAAACTGTTCACTCATACTATTGCCATTATGAATCACCTTTACAACCCTAAATTGTTCTTCCATATTAATCTCCATTCATAATCTTTTTCTACGCATTATACGAGTAGAACCCTGAATTCTCAGGGTTCTATTTTGTTAGTTATCTTACTATATATTTGACAGCTGAAAAGCCGGCATATACTTTCTTTCCATTT
>CAZBKO010000102.1:0-8177 GCA_964492545.1 uncultured Lachnospiraceae bacterium | reverse complement strand
GTGTCTTAGCTAATACACCAAGCTTCCATAATTCTTCATTAACATCCTTCATAAATGAGGCAATTCTCTCACAAATGCTTCCGAAATAATGATCATCAAGTTCCTGTCCCTTTGGAGGCATTGCACCGAACAATGTACGTCCTGTAAAGATAAGGTCCTTTCTCTGTAAATATTTAGCTCGGTCAACTAAGAAGTACTCCTGCTCAGCTCCGACCGATGGTGTTACTCTCTTAGATGTTGTATTGCCAAATAATCTAACAATACGAAGGGCCTGTGTATTAATAGCTTCCATAGATCTTAATAATGGAGTCTTCTTATCAAGTGCCTCTCCTGTATATGAACAAAATGCTGTTGGAATGCAAAGTGTTGCGCCTGCAGCATCCTTCTTAACAAATGCTGGTGATGTACAATCCCATGCTGTATATCCTCTGGCTTCAAATGTTGCTCTAAGTCCACCTGATGGGAATGAAGATGCATCCGGCTCGCCTTTAATTAATTCTTTTCCTGAGAACTCCATCAATATCTTTCCTTCTGCATTTGGAGAAGAAATAAATGAATCATGTTTCTCTGCTGTCACACCAGTAAGTGGCTGGAACCAGTGTGTATAATGAGTTGCTCCCTTTTCTACAGCCCAATCCTTCATTGCATTAGCAACTACGTCTGCTACCTCTGAAGTAAGCTCTGCTCCTTCATCGATTACTTTTCTTAACTGCTCGTAAGCCTTCTTTGGTAAACGTTCCTTCATAACGGTATCATTAAAAACGTCCTCGCCAAAAATCTCTGCTACATTAATTAAATCGCTCATTTTAACACATTCCTTTCGCTATAAATTCTTGTTGTGTAAGAAACGTAACATTAACATTCTTCTACTCCGCCGCAGTGCGACTTTCACGGAGCGTTTTCTACTATCCCGGACATGATATTATCCTAGAATGTAAAAAAAGGGCGCTCCTAACGATAGGAACGCCTTTGTCCTTGATTACAATATCTTATCTGAATATTAAAATACATCATTTAATAATAAAATGCAAGCACTTTTTTTCAAAACTTATAAAATGATTAATCTGCAACCTCTTCTCTGCGCACCATTTGTACAATAAATCTGTATTCTTCATCATTGCTGTCCATGCAGGTCGACAACGTAATTATCTTATCATCAGCCGTAATCTCGCCAACGTCCGGCGTATATATTGACTTTCCCTTAGACAGCTTAATATATTCAAGAAATGCCTTGTCATTCTTAAATCTTATGGTATAGGTGTCACTGTTAACAGGTGTTGTATACATTGCAAATATATAATATCTGTAATGCTTATATCCAACATACACATCCATATACGGATGCTTCTCATAATAGCTCTCCTCGGCATATTCCTGAAGGCTTCCAAACATTGTATCATTTCTCATATTATGACCATATATTACGCAGTTCTTGGCTTCCAGTCCCAAATCAATCTTATAATCGATGAAAATGGAGCCATTCTTTGATTCAATATTATTAGCCAAATGCGTCAGATAATAATTATTATCCGTTGCCTGCATAATAGGATACTGAATTGGTGTGCCCTCACTCATTATAAATCCCTTGGTATCAGAATTGAATCTAAGGTAGCTGTCGTAGTCCCATTCCCAGTCATCTGCCTTATTCTTGTTACTGATAACACTTCCTGACTCATCTGTCTCCGGCTCCTCAACAGTATCATCTCCTGTATTCAGGACCTCATTCATATCTGCATATACATTATCTGCGTCCTTATAGTCAAGATAAATGCTTGTAAGCTCATAAGACACATATGAAAATGCAAACAGCGCAACCATCATAACAATTCTTCTAATTCCTTCAACTGCATAGTACTTCTTAGTCCGTTTCTTTTTCTTCCTGACCTTAAGCACTCTTCTTGGTCTTCTTTCATTATCAGCTATTGATTCCTGATTACTCTCACTATCAACAGCATCTATTCCAATCTTCTCTTCATCCATATGAAAAATACTCCTTCTATCAGCTAATCAACCCAAAAAACATTATATTTGATTATACCAATATCCGGAGTATTATTCAATATATTATGCAGTTTTTTCAAACTGGCTATTGTAAAGATTTGCATAGAAACCATCAAGCTTCATAAGCTCTTCGTGATTTCCCTGCTCAATGATATCTCCATCCTTCATAACAAGGATAAGATCTGCATTTTTGATTGTTGAAAGTCTATGAGCAATGATAAAGCTTGTTCTGCCCTTCATAAGATTATCCATAGCCTTTTGTATTCTTTCTTCTGTACGTGTATCAACAGAGCTTGTAGCCTCATCAAGAATCATAATCTTGTTATCTGCAAGTATTGCTCTGGCAATTGTAAGAAGCTGCTTTTGTCCCTGCGACACATTGCTTGCTTCCTCATTAAGCTCCATGTTATATCCGTCCGGAAGTGTTTTTATGAAATGATGTGCGTGAGCTGCCTTTGCAGCAGCAATAACCTCTTCGTCAGTTGCATCAAGACGTCCATATCTGATGTTCTCCATAATTGAGCCCTTAAACAGCCATGTATCCTGGAGTACCATGCCAAATATATCTCTCAGCTCAAATCTGTTGTAAGACTCAACGTTCTGATCATCAACAAATATTTCTCCGTCATTTATATCGTAAAATCGCATGAGCAGCTTAACCATTGTAGTCTTGCCGGCACCTGTTGGTCCAACAATTGCAACCTTCTGACCAGGCTCAACATGTGCACTAAAATCATTGATGATAATCTTATCTGGATTATATCCAAAGTTTACATCCTTAAATGTTACACTACCCTTTAACTCATTAACAGGTACATTTGAGTGATTCTCTGCAATCAGCTGTTCTTCAGGCTCTTCTAAGAAGCTGAATACTCTCTCCGCTGCTGCTGTCATTGACTGAACCATATTTGATACCTGGGCCATCTGGCTGATTGGCTGAGTGAAATTCTTAACATACTGTATGAAGGAAACAATGTCTCCAACCTTGATAGTGCCTTTTATGGCAAGAATACCACCAAACACAGTAACTGCCGCATATCCAAGATTACCGATAAATGTCATAAGAGGCATCATAAGTCCAGAAAGGAACTGTGACTTCCAAGCCGATTCGTATAAAACATCATTTGTTTTCTCAAATTCCTCTATAACACCATTTTCTTTGTTAAACACCTTAATAACATTGTGACCGCCATATACTTCCTCAACCTGACCATTTACATGACCTAAATACTCCTGCTGCTGCTTAAAATACTTCTGAGATTTCTTTACAATTAGCGCAACACTAATTCCTGAAAGTGGAAGTACAACAAGAACTATCAGTGTCATTAGCGGGCTAATGGTAAGCATCATAACAAGAATACCAATTATCGATGCAATTGATGTGATAAGCTGTGTAATACTTTGGTTAAGACCCATTCCAAGTGTATCAACATCATTTGTAATATATGACAACACTTCACCATTTGCCTTCTTATCGAAGTAATTCATTGGAAGCCTGTTAATCTTTTCAGACATCTCACGTCTTAATCTATAGCATATTTTCTGAGTAATCCCTGTCATTATGAGACCCTGTATAAATGCAAACAAGGCACTTAATACATACAGGCCGATAAGGAAGGCAATTATTTTTAGAATTCCATCAAAATCTATTCCTGCTCCACCTGACATCTTACTTGTCAGGCCCTCAAATATCTTAGTTGTAACCTTACCAATTATCTTAGGTCCTACAACGTTAAATATACTGCTGGCGGCTGCAAATATTAATACAAACAGCACACCAATTTTGTATCTTCCCATGTATGCAAGAAGCTTCTTAACTGTTCCTTTGAAGTCCTTAGCCTTCTCAATGGACATTGCGCCTGGTCCGCCGTGCATAGGGCCTCTTCTTCTAGGCTGTTTAAATCCTTTTTCGTTACTCATGGTCTGCCTCCTTTCCTTCTTCAAGAGACTGATTAATTTCTGCTTCTGAAAGCTGTGAAACTGCTATCTGTCTATATACTTCACAATTTTTAAGAAGCTCTTTATGTGTTCCAACACCGACCATATTTCCTTCATCAAGAACAATTATCTGTTCCGCATGAAGTATTGTGCTTATTCTTTGAGCAACAATTATTACAGTGCTATCAGTAATTTCTTCCTTAAGTGCCTGACGAAGAATTACATCGGTCTTATAATCAAGGGCTGAAAAGCTGTCGTCAAAAATATATATCTGTGGGTCCTTTGCAATTGCTCTCGCTATGGATAATCTCTGTTTCTGACCACCACTCACATTTGTACCACCCTGAGAAATAGGACTGCTGTATTTCTCTTCCTTTTGCTCGATAAATTCTGTTGCTTGAGCTATCCTTGCAGCCTTAGCTATCTGCTCGTCTGTGGCATCTTCCTTTCCAAACCTTAAATTGCTGGCAATATCACCGCTGAAAAGCACACCCTTTTGTGGAACATATCCAAGCTTGCCTCGAAGGTCTGACTGCGACATGTCTCTAATATCAACGCCATCAATCTTTACGCTTCCCTCAGTAACATCATAAAATCTTGGAATCAGGTTAACAAGTGTAGATTTGCCGCTTCCTGTACTTCCTATAATTGCTGTAGTCTGACCCGGCTTTGCAGTAAAGGTTATGTCGCTCAAAACATAATTATCAGCACTAGGATATTTGAATGATACATGATCAAATTCAACATTTCCATTGCCTTTTCCATGGCATTCTACTACTTCTTTTTTATCTTCGATTGAGATTGGTGTCTTTAACACTTCATCAACACGTGTTGCTGCCACAGCTGCTCTTGGCAGCATTATTGATATCATTGTCAGCATAAGGAATGACATAACAATCATCATGGTATATGTGATAAATGCTGTCATCTCACCTACCTGCATTGTACCTTTGTCTATTCCTTTTGCACCAAACCACAGGATGGCAAGTGTGATTCCATACATAACAAGCGTCATTGCAGGCATCATAAATGTCATAACTCTGTTTACAAATAACTGTGTTTTCTTTAAGTCTATATTTGCTTTATCAAATCTCTTTTCTTCATATTTCTCTCGTCCGAATGCCCTTATTACAGGAAGTCCTGTGAGGATTTCTCTTGCGACAAGATTAACTCTGTCCACAAGCTTCTGCATTGCCTTAAATTTAGGCATTGCAACTATCATAAGTATTCCAACTATACATAATATTACAATTACTGCTACAACAATAATCCAACTCATGCTTGCATTTGTTGTAAGTACCTTAATAACCCCACCAATGGCCATAATTGGAGCATACATAACCATTCTAAGTAACATTACAAGCACCATTTGAACCTGCTGTATATCATTTGTGCTACGTGTAATTAATGATGCTGTGGAGAATTTATCCATCTCCGCATTGGAAAATCCAACTACATGTCTGAACATCTGATTTCTAAGATTCATTGCACTCTTTGCTGCAACACGTGATGCTATAAGTCCTACAAGCATTGCAACAACCATACCAAGCAATGCTATTCCAAGCATCTTAGCTCCTGCAAGAAGCAGATAATTCGTCTGGTAATCTCCCATATCAGTTCCACATGCCTTATATTCACTGCTGATATATGCTGTATTCAAGGTTTCAAGCATATTGTCTGCAAGAGTTCCAAACATCTCATACATCCCATCAAGTGCCTTTACTCTTTCCTCAGTTGTAACATTTTCACCAAATAATGTCTGCTGCAGCTGTGTAATCTTTTCCATATCAAAGCTGCTTGTGTCTGTCTGTGCATAATCTCCATTATCCATTGAAGTCATCATACCAAACAGCATAACAGGTTTCTTTAATATTTCCACAACCTCATCATAATCATCTCCAGATGCCTTAAGCTTATAAATAGCCTCCCCGTCATCTGTAGTCTTGCCTGACTTTTTGTAAGCATTGGAAACCTTTTCCTTGTTCTCATCAAGAACAAATACCATCATCTGCTGCAGCTGTGATTCTCTGATTTTCTCTGGAATAAGTACATCAATACCTTCCTTTGAGATACCAATATCAACAATATCTGCTGTGTAATTAGGCAATGCCAGGTCACAATATACCTGGACAATAAGCAATAATACAATCGCCAAAACTGCCATCTTGGATTTCTTTAGATATCCAAAGATATTTTTCATTCTTTCTACCTTCCTTTCGCCTCTAATTCTTGTTCAAATATAGTGCAAAGTCTATTAAATAATTCTAATAGCTGTCTGCTGTCATGTTCTCCCATCTTCTTCATTACATCATCAAAAAAGCCTTTCATAGTTTTACCTGCTTCTTCAAAACTATCCCTTCCATAATCAGTGAGCTGAATATAAGTAACTCTCTTGTCCTTTGGATCAGATACTCTTTTTATGTAATTCTTGTTCTCCATAGAAGAAAGCATCTTAGATGCCGCTGCATTTGAATTAAATATGCATTTGCCAAGCTCGCCAACTCTTACACCTATAGCTTGTGGATTATCCTTCATCCTGCACTTAATGAAATGACACACCACAAATTCTGAATGTGACATATCAATAAGCCTGCTTGGCGCATTGAGCTTTCGCATCTTGTTCATTACTTCCATAAAGTCTTTCTCATTAACTGGTTCCATAACTTTCCTTTCTTATCTGTGATAAATAGTTGCAAAGGTTGATAATTAACCTGGTTAACTATAAATTACGCTCTATTTTACCTCAATATTTGTTAATGTCAATGTTTTTTACTTATATTTTATTATTTTGAAACCTTTTTTATAGTTGATTCGTATTATAGTTGAAACAGATAATTAAATTATAGAAATGGAGAGATTAGTATGAAAAAAAATTTAATCGTATTATTAACTTTATCTACAATCATGACAGCAACATTATTCACAGGATGTGGAAGCAAGGATTCAGGTTCTGCAACAACAAAGGCTACTACCTTTGAAGCTGCAGTTTCTGAAAACACTACTAACGAGACTACCACTCCTGAGGCTACTACTCCTGAGGTCACTACACAGGCAGCTACCACAAATGCCCAGGAAGAGAATCAGACACTTAAGGACATTGAAGCCCTTATCCCACTAAACAGAGAATGTGGTATCGGAATACTAATGTGGGATTTACCTTATGAGGACAGTTCTCAATATGATCCAAATGACGAAAGTACTTACATCCTCAAAGTGACTGACAGTCGTTTCAAATCCTATGACGACCTCAAGAACTATGTTGAATCCATCTACAGCAGCAACGCAGCTAAGAAATATCTTACGGATTATCCGGAAAAAGGTAATCCTAAGTATGTCAACAAAAATGGTGACTTGTACATTAATACTACGTTAAGCGGTGCAAAAGGATATTATGTAGACTGGAGCAATCCAACAGTTGTTATTGACAAAGAAACCGCAGATACATGTAAATTTACAGTTACTGTATGTATCGAAGAACCAAGTGATAATCCAGTGCAGGTACCATATAAGGTTTCCGGCACGGCCGTAAAAGAAAATGGCAAGTGGTTATTAGCTGATATCTTATACTAATGAAAAGAGAGAATGGTGATACTTTTAAGTATACTAATAATAAAAACAAAAAAACTCCAGAACCGGCACTTTTGCCGGAACTGGAGTTTCTTAATTGAGGACTTATTTTACAGCCTCATTTTAAATTCAAATTAGTTAGCTTTTCCAACTGATCCAAATAATTCCATTTTTTCTTTAACTGTAGCTTTGATAGCTTCAAAACCAGGAGCTAATAACTTACGAGGATCAAATCCTTTACCCTGTAAATCTTTTCCTTCTTCAACATACTTACGTGTTGCAGCTGCAAATGAAAGCTGGCACTCTGTATTAACGTTAATCTTAGCTACTCCAAGAGAGATTGCTTTCTTGATCATATCTTCAGGAATACCTGTACCACCGTGAAGAACTATACCTGCTGCAAGCATTGTTACACCAAGATCAGCGATTGACTTACATTCGTTAGGGTCTGCACATTCGCCTTTACCGATAACTCCATCTTCTTCTCCGCCGATTGATCCAACCTCTGCCTCAAGAGACATGTTGTGTTCTGCTGCAATCTTAACTAATTCTGTTGTCTTAGCGATGTTCTCATCGATTGGGTAATGTGAACCATCAAACATAATTGAAGAAAATCCTGCTTCAACGCACTTTAAACATCCTTCGTAGCTGCCGTGATCAAGATGAAGAGC
>CAZBKO010000101.1:1952-8318 GCA_964492545.1 uncultured Lachnospiraceae bacterium | reverse complement strand
TTTACATAACCAAAATATCCTATTCTATTTGCCAACTATAATTTTACACTAACATTCCATTTAGGAGTTCAAGTGCCTTGAATTCATTATCAATATATAGTTTCATATGCCTCTCCATTATGTAAGAAAATGTTTTCATAACACTATCTGACAGTGTAAATGTATACAATTTTTCAATTCCTGTACTTATAACATATTGAAACGTATATATAGTTGATTCATCAATATCTACAATTCCCACTCTCTTATTCATGCATTCATCGCATACAAGTCCCGCTGATTGAGTACTGTAATGAGTTAAGTTATGTTCCTTACCACACGATACACATCTATACATTTCCGGATACTCACCATTAATTGTCATTAGCTTTAACTCAAATACTCTTCTGATAAGATTATTAGGGATGTTGGGATTAAGAAGTGCTCTAAATGTCTGATATAACAGATTAAGCGTCTCACTTCCATCAACATTTTCTCTTCCATAATAATCAGCAAGCTCCATAAAATAGAATCCATAGTAAGCACCCTCGAGATCTTTTGTCAATGCATCAAAGTAATTCATAATATTTATTGACACTATATTGTACGCGCTGCGTCCCTCATATACTGTATATTCGCCAAATGAAAACGGTCTTGTTCCAGCCATAAGCGTACTTTTCTGACGTCTTGATCCCTTCGCAAATGCAGTAATTTTACCTCTTTCCCTGGTAAGAAGTACTATTCTTTTATCGTAATCTCCAACAGGCATGGCACTGATTACCATTCCTGTTACTACAAGTGAATCTATCATATTTCCTTTCCGTTATATCCGAAATTTTTCAAATAAAAGTCACTGTCTCTCCACTCTTTTTTAACCTTTACCCATAATTTCAGATTAGCCTGGCATTCAACTAACTGTTCAATTTCATATCTTGCAGCACTGCCAATTTTCTTAAGCATTACTCCACCTTTTCCAATGATTATGCCCTTGTGTGAATCTCTCTCGCACACTATAGTTGCATCAATATCAACTATATCACCATTTTTTCTGAAGTTCATTTTATCTACATACACAGCAATTCCATGTGGTATCTCATCATCTAAACATTTAAGTGCTTTTTCCCTGATTAATTCTGATACTATCTGCTTCATCGGCTGGTCTGTCACAGTATCCTCATCATAATAGCTTGGTCCATATGGTAAATACTTAAATATTTGTTCTATAATAGTGTCTGTATTGCTGCCTTTGAGTGCAGATGCAGGTATTATTTCAGCAAAATCATACAGTTTTCTGTATGCATCAATAAATTTCAAAACATCTTCCCTTGCTACAGTGTCTACCTTGTTAATAACGAGAACAACCGGGGTTTTAACGCCCTTTAACGTTTCAGCTATATGCTGCTCTCCGGCTCCAATAAATGTAGATGGTTCAACAAGCCACAGAATTACATCAACCTCACTTAATGTTCTCTCAGCGACATTTACCATATATTCGCCGAGCTTATTTTTAGCCTTATGAATACCTGGTGTGTCAAGAAACACAATCTGTCCCTCATCACTGGTATATACAGTCTGTATTCTGTTTCTTGTGGTCTGTGGCTTGTTGGATGTTATAGCAATCTTTTGACCTATAAGCTTGTTCATTAATGTTGATTTTCCTACATTGGGTCTTCCTACGAGTGTCACAAATCCTGACTTAAAATTATCGTTCATTCATTCTACCTTTCTTCTTATGAGAATAAGTTCTTGGTTACTCCAAACATATCCTTTGCTTCTTCTATCTTACCTTCGTTACCTATTACGCAGATTGCATTTGTATCAAGAACCGCCTTAGTAAGTGGTGCCAAATGTCTAAGGTCTTCTGCTGTTGTTGATAATACTTCGTCTCTCTCCTGCTGCAGCATATCATAATCAATATTTGACATGTACACAGTTAATGAACGCCTTCCTCTTGATATCGGTGTAAGTGGCGTATCCATTCCACTTATGGTTCCTATAATGAATTTAGTCATCTCTCTGTCTGACAGGTTTATCTTCTGAAGGAACCTAGGTATATTTTCATATGCTTCCATCGTTTTCTGTAAATTAGGATCGCGATATGAAGAAAATCCTGCATTTCCTGTTCTTGAAAATGATGACCCGCATCCATATGCACCCCCCTGAACTCTCACTGTATTCCACAAATACTCATAATTAAGATATGTGCTGAGAACCTTCACATGTCCACTGTAGTCAAAGCCTTTTTTCTTGAAGTTTCCTGCTCTACATACATACTGAATCTGAGATGAAGTCTTAAAACCTTCATTATTGTCAATCTCATCAAGTTCCTTAGCTCTGTCAAAGCTTACATCCCTGCTTCCAATGATTCTGTCTGCAAATGTTTTCACATATTTTTTAACTATATCGAAGCCTTCATCATTTGCCGTGCAGCTAATAAGCATGTTGTCTTTTCTAAAAATATATTTTAGTAAATTCTGTAACGAATTGATTACATCCTGTTTACACTCATCATAGTTCTTTATTACATAGCAAATAAAATTGTAATATGATATGCCCTTAATGCAGTCCATATCTCTTGATACTTCAGAAAAATATGATTGGCTTCTTAAACTTGCAGCAGAGTTACCTGATTGATTAAGATACATCTCTAATCTTGATTTTAGCTCATTAAGAATCTCAAGAAGTCTCTTTTCATTGTCTATGATAGTGCCATTTATAAGTTCTTCAATCATTCTGAATGCAAATTCAATTCTGTCATACATTACTCTTGACTTGAATGTGGCAAAAATACTGTATTTTCCATCCTCCTTCAAATCAGCATACATTGTGTTGTCCATTCCTATTCCGCCGGAATTGAGATTAATTAAATTGGCAATTTCGCTGTACGAATGCTTATCTGTGTCCATATAGCCTATTACCAGCTTGAGCAGCCCAAGATATGGAAGCATTTTCTTTGGCAAATCAGTAATATCAAAAAGCACATCTGTATATGCTATTTTATTTGTAAAAATATTATGCCTTAGTACCTTTACTCCATCTACATCAACTAGTTCATTATCAAATTTTTCTACTTCTTTGCGTATATCAGATATTTTTAGAAGTGGAATTTTCTTAAGGTTTTCATCGCTTGATGGTTCGGCCTGATATGCCTTAAGTTCATGTGTTGCCTCCACCATTTTCTTTATCTGCTCATCAGTCAATGTCTTTTTGTATTCACTTAACTTGTCATTCACGGCCTTGTCCATCTTAATTGTAAGACCCTGTTCAGGCTTAACAACCACAATTGAACTATGCGGATTATTTAGCAAATATTTATCTATTAGCTTCTCATAATATCCTGTTCCAATATTTTCTCTCAGTATATTAAATGTTTCATTTGCCTGTAAATGGATAAAGGCCTTGTCATCATCATACAGCCAGCTGTCAAACATCTGAAGGCCGTACATTAATCCCTTCGGATATGCACCAAAATCTGCTTCCCTGAACTGGAATTCAAATACATTAATTCCTGCTCTTATGGATTCCTCACTAATTCCATCCTTAACCAGCTTGGCCAGGCTTTCCTTAACTATCTTGACAAATCTATCCTTATCTGATTCATTGGCATTCTTTGCAATTATAGAGAAATATGGCTGATGCATACTTTCAGAATATCCGCTGTATATATCATTTCCTATTCCTGCATCCAAAAGTGCCTGTTTAACAGGAGCACCAGGCATTGAACATATTGCGTAATCAAGTATTTTAAATGCCATATATTCAACCTTGTTACCAGACACGCCCGCTACAGTATTGTATGACAAATAAGTATTATCAGCTGTGTCCTCATCCTCTGTTATTGAATATACTGCCGTCTCTGTTATTGTCTCTTTAAATGGCTCCTGTAATCCAATTTCGGAATCTACATCAAGATATTCATATTTTGATAAATATTCTTCATCAAACCATCTTAAATATTCTTCCATATCTGCATCGCCGTACAGATAAATGTAGCTGTTAGATGGGTGATAGTATGTTCTGTGAAAATCCAGATATTTTTCATAGGTAAGCTCTGGTATACTTGCAGGGTCTCCACCTGATTCATTTGCATAGCAAATATCCGGATATAAGCTATGCATAATCTGTCTCTCAAGTACATCATCAGGCGATGAAAATGCTCCCTTCATCTCGTTATATACAACACCATTGTATGTTAGGTCATCATTTTCTGACTCTAGATTGTAGTTCCAGCCTTCCTGCTTAAATATTTCTTCATGCTTGTATATATTAGGATTAAACACGGCATCCATATATACATCTACAAGATTATGAAAATCTGCATCATTAGTGCTTGCTACAGGATATACAGTTTTGTCAGGATATGTCATTGCATTCAAAAATGTGTTTAGAGAGCCCTTTACAAGCTCCATAAATGGGTCCTTAACATCAAATTTATTGGAACCACATAATACTGTGTGTTCAATTATATGTGGTACTCCTGTATCGTCAGGCGCCGGTGTTCTAAATCCAATACAAAATGTCTTGTTATTATCATCATTTGGAATAATTGCTACCCTTGCTCCTGTCGCTCTATGTCGCAGAATCATCCCCTCGCAATTAAGCTCCTCTAATCTAACATTATCAATTACTTCATATTCTTTTATATCTTTAACCACAGTTGTCCTCCATTATGTTCTATTTTTGCATATATTATTTATGATACCACAATTTAGCATATTCATTCAATATTATTTTATTATGTTTGACTTTATATTTATAAACATATAGAATATAGAAATACAAAAGAATTGGAGGTACCAAATGAATAAATACGTAATTATAAGTGATACGACTTGTGATCTTCCCGCGTCATATATTTCTGAGAATAATATTGAGATTATTCCGCTTTGTTATTCTATTGATGATGTCATCTATGGCGATGAAACCGACTTAACCCCTTCTGAATTTTATGACAAAATGCGTGAAGGAAAAATGCCAACAACTATGGCTGGCAATCAGGTAACCATAGAAGAGCTTTTCAAAAAATATCTTGATGATGGATATGACATTCTTAATCTTGCATTTTCATCTGCTCTTAGTAGCAGCTACAGCACTTGTGTCATGGTAGGAAAAGAATTGCAGGAGGAATACCCTGACAGAAAAATCATTGTAATAGATACATTGGCTGCGTCACTTGGCGAAGGACTTATAGTGTACACTGCTAATGAACTTAAAAAATCCGGAAAATCAATAGATGAAGTCGCTGAATATATAAGTGCACATCTTATGAATTTCACACATCGATTTACCGTTGATGATTTATTCCATTTACATAGAGGTGGCAGAGTTTCAAAAACTGCTGCTGTGCTTGGAACAATGATAAATGTTAAACCTATTCTTAATGTTGACTCCGAAGGAAGACTTATTCCTGTGTCCAAAGTTCGTGGTCGTAAGCGTGCTCTATCATTACTTGTCGATGATATGGCAGAGCTTATAAAAGGTCATGAAGATGAAAACAAGACTATTTTCATAGGTCACGGCGACTGTGAAGATGATGCTAACTATGTTGCCAAGCTCGTGACAGAACGTTTTGGATATACTGATTTTGTAATTGACTACATATGTCCTACAATCGGAGCTCATACTGGTCCGGGCATCGTTGCTTTATTCTTCATCGGTGAACACAGATAATTTAATTATTTATTAATAGTAAAACGCTGTAGGCCTTGCCCACAGCGTTTTATTGTACATATTAAATTATAACTTATTATTTACTTGAAATATTCTACGCCTGATTCAAATATCTTCATATCCTGATCTCCGTAGATATTCATAGCTACTGATCTGTCTCTACGCTCTGAATGAGCCATCTTACCAAAGCATCTTCCATCCGGACTTGTAATACCTTCAATTGCTGCAAATGATCCATTAATGTTCCATTCTTCATCCATTGTAGGTACACCTGCTTCATTTACATACTGAGTAGCAACCTGTCCGTTTTCAAATAACTTCTTAATCCATTCTTCATTGGCAACGAAACGTCCTTCGCCATGAGAAGCAGGGTTAACATATGTCTTACCAACCTCTGCAAGCTGTAACCAAGGTGATTTGTTTGAAACAACCTTAGTATAAACCATCTTAGATATATGTCTATTAATTGTGTTATATGTTAATGTTGGTGCGTTATTATCCTGTCCTGTAATCTGACCATTTGGAACAAGACCAAGCTTAATAAGTGCCTGGAATCCGTTACAAATACCAAGTGCAAGACCATCTCTTTCATTCAATAACTTATGCACAGCTTCCTTCATCTTTTCATTACGGAAAGCAGTTGCAAAGAATTTAGCTGAACCATCTGGTTCATCACCTGCACTAAATCCACCTGGGAACATAATAATCTGTGATTGT
>CAZBKO010000101.1:0-1942 GCA_964492545.1 uncultured Lachnospiraceae bacterium | reverse complement strand
CTAACTGAATCTCTAATATCATCAGCAGTAAGATTCTTGAATACTCTTGTAATTACCTGTGCTCCAGCTCTCTCAAATGCCTTAGCACTGTCATACTCACAGTTAGTTCCTGGGAATACAGGTACAAATACTGTAGGCTTTGCAATTTTGTTCTTGCATACATATACCTTTCCACCTGTGTATAATGGTGTATCAAGCTCTGTTGTATCATCTGTTGCTTTTGTAGGGAATACCTTTTCAAGTGTTCCTTCCCATGAATTAAGTGCTTCATCCATAGAAATTGTAACATCACCATATACAAATGTCTTAGTATCTGTTACTTCACCAATCATCTTAGCATCTGCTACATCTGCAGTTACTTCTGCAACAATACTTCCGATTGCAGGTGCAAATAATTCTTCTTTGTCAATATCTGTAAGCTTAAGACCCATCTTATTACCAAATGCCATCTTACTTACAGCTGCTGCAACACCCTTAGCGTCAACAACGTATGCTGATACGATTGTTCCATTCTGAATTAATGCATGAACATTTTCATATAATTCCTTAGCTTTATCATAATCTGGTAAATCATATTCGTTTCTTTCAATTGTAAACAATGCAATCTTATTTCCTGCTTTCTTAAATTCAGGTGTGATTACATCCTTTTCTCTTGCAACATCTACTGCAAATGATACAAGTGTTGGCGGAACATCAATTTCATTAAATGTTCCTGACATACTGTCCTTACCACCTATTGATGGAAGTCCAAATCCTATCTGTGCGTCATATGAACCAAGAAGTGCTGCAAATGGCTGGCTCCAACGTGAAGGATCTTCTGTCATTCTTCTGAAATATTCCTGGAATGTGAATCTTATCTTCTTATACTCTCCACCTGCTGCCACGATCTTAGATATAGATTCAAGTACTGCATATACTGAACCATGATATGGGCTCCAGCTTGATAAATATGGATCAAATCCATAACTCATCATTGTTACTGTATCTGTTGTTGCACCGAGTACTGGAAGCTTAGCAACCATTGCCTGTGTCTCTGTTAACTGATACTTACCACCGTGTGGCATATATACCGAACCTGCTCCGATAGAACCGTCGAACATTTCAACAAGTCCCTTCTGAGAACAAACATTTAAATCTGCAAGAGTCTTTAACCACTTACTCTTAACGTCATCAACTAATGAATTGACAAGGTATTTATCTTCTTCTGAAGGAATGTCAACTAATACATCTGTCTCCTGATGAGCACCATTTGTATCAAGGAATGCTCTTGAGATATTTACGATTGTATTACCTCTCCAGTTAAGAACTAATCTTGGCTCTTCTGTTACTATAGCAACTTCTGTAGCTTCAAGATTCTCTTCGTTAGCATATTTCATAAATTCTGCAACATCTGAAGGCTCTACTACAACTGCCATTCTTTCCTGTGATTCTGAAATAGCTATCTCTGTTCCATCAAGACCAGCATATTTCTTAGGCACTTTATCAAGGTTAATGTTAAGTCCGTCTGCAAGTTCTCCAATTGCAACTGATACACCACCTGCACCAAAGTCGTTACATTTTTTGATTAACTTACTAACTTCTGCTCTTCTGAATAATCTCTGAAGCTTTCTTTCTGTAGGTGCATTACCCTTTTGAACTTCTGCTCCACATGTCTCAATTGATTCTTCTGTATGAACCTTAGATGAACCTGTTGCTCCACCACAACCATCACGTCCGGTTCTTCCACCTAAAAGAATAATGATATCGCCCGGATCCGAATTCTCTCTCTTAACTGCTTTACGTGGTGCAGCGCCGAGAACAGCACCAATTTCCATTCTCTTAGCAACATAATTTGGATGATATATTTCTTTTACAAGTCCTGTTGCAAGTCCAATCTGGTTACCATATGAACTATATCCATTGTCTGCTCCTCTAACTAACTTCTTCTGAGGAAGCTTTCCTT
>CAZBKO010000100.1:0-8478 GCA_964492545.1 uncultured Lachnospiraceae bacterium | reverse complement strand
TCCTTCTTCCCTTATTTTTTTACTAATCTTGCCAATAATAATTATACTCTAACTTAATAATTCTGTTTTCAATTTTAAATTATTATGATATACTATCTCTACGAATGTTCTTTTACCCATATTTAAGTGGGAGAATTGGAGGTTTATATGAAAGGAAAGTTAGAATCAGGACTTGGTGAAATATATATTGAGAATAATGTAATCGCCAGATGCGCAGGCCTTTCAGCAATTGAATGTTTTGGTGTTGTGGGTATGGCAGCTGTCAGTATGACAGATGGTCTTGTAAAGCTTCTTAAGAGGGAAAGCCTTACTAAGGGTGTTAATGTTGTAATAGACGAAGAGAATCATGTAATTATAGATTTTCATATCATAGTGGCATACGGAGTGAATATCTCAGCAGTTGCTGATACACTTATTGAGTCAGTTAAGTATGCTGTAGAGACATTTTCAGGACTAGTTGTTAAGAAGATTAACATTTATGTCGAAGGTGTCCGTGTTATAGATTAGTATAAGGAGGAACTTTATTGTGATTACGAATATTGACGGCATGACCCTTCAGAAGATGTTTTTGGCCGGTGCCAAGAATCTGGAAGCTAAGAAGGAATGGATTAATGAATTGAATGTTTTCCCTGTTCCTGATGGTGATACAGGTACGAATATGACACTTACCATTATGGCAGCAGCTAAGGAAGTTGGAGGAGTGGCAGAGCCAACACTAGCTAATCTTGCCAAGGCTATTTCTTCAGGATCACTCAGAGGTGCAAGAGGTAACTCAGGTGTTATTCTTTCACAGCTGTTTAGAGGATTCACTAAGGAGATAAGTGCATTTGATACTATAGATGCTGTTGTTCTTGCTAATGCGTGTCAGAGGGCTGTTGAGACAGCATATAAGGCTGTTATGAAGCCTAAGGAAGGAACAATACTTACTGTAGCTAAAGGAATGTCAGACAAGGCAATGGAGCTTGTAAAGAATACAGATGACCTTGAAGTAATTATTGATGAGATTATTAAGCATGGTGATTATGTATTAAGTCAGACACCTGAGATGCTTCCTGTACTTAAGCAGGCTGGAGTTGTTGATTCAGGCGGTCAGGGACTTATGCAGGTAGTTAAGGGTGCATATGATGCATTCCTTGGAAAAGAGATAGATTTAAGCTTTGATGCACCTACAGTTAATAACACTGCTAATGATAGCACTACAGCAGATGATGTAGATATTAAGTTTGGCTATTGTACAGAGTTTATTATTATGCTCGAGAAAGAATACAACATGAATACAGAACATGAATTCAAGGCATTTCTTGAGTCGATTGGTGATTCGATAGTTGTTGTATCTGATGATGAGATTGTTAAGGTTCATGTTCATACTAATGAGCCAGGTGTTGCCATTACTAAGGCACTTACTTATGGTTCACTTACAAGAATGAAGATAGATAACATGAGAGAAGAGCACCAGGAGAAGCTTATTAAGGATGCACAGAAGGTTGCAGCACAGCAGGCTGAAGAAGAGAAGAAGGCCGCTGCTAATGAGCCTAGGAAGGACACAGGATTTGTCGCTGTTTCCATAGGTGAAGGTCTTAATGAGATATTTAAGGGACTTGGAGTTGACTACATTATCGAAGGTGGTCAGACAATGAATCCAAGTACTGAAGATATGCTTAATGCAATTGAGAAAGTTAATGCAGACAATATATTTATTCTTCCGAATAATAAGAATATTATTCTTGCAGCACAGCAGGCACAGAGTCTTGTTGAAGATAAGAATATTATAGTAATCCCTTCTAAGACAGTTGCACAGGGTATTACAGCCGTTATTAATTTTGTTCAGGATAGCTCAGTTGAGGAGAATACCTCAAGAATGACAGAAGAGATGTCTAGAGTTAAGACAGGACAGGTAACATATGCAGTGCGTGATACAGTGATTGATGATAAGGAAATTAAACAGGGCAACATAATGGGAATAGCTGATCAGGGTATAGTAGCAGTTGGCGAAGATATTGCTCAGACAACTATCGACATGGTTGCAGAACTTGTTGACGAAGATTCAGAAATTATCAGTGTGTATTATGGCAGTGATGTTTCAGAGGAAGATGCAGAGAGCATCGTAGCTTCACTTGAAGAAAAATATTCTGATCTTGATATAGAGATAAATTTTGGTGGACAGCCAATCTATTATTACGTTATATCTGTAGAGTAAGCAGGATAATGAGGTTTTATCATGAATGAAAAGAAAGTTAAATTAATATCATTTCTTGCAGTTCCATCGCTGATTTATTTGGCGATGGAAGTATTCTATATATTGTCAAATGTGGAATACGCGAGAATTCCTTGGATACCGGGATTCATTTTTTGCTTTATAATTCTAATGCTGGCATATATATGTTTATACGGAGTACTTGGAAGTACATATAGAAGTGCAATAGGTTTATCAGCGTTTCTGTTTATTTTGTTGATAGTCGACCAGGTCAAGATAGCACTTTCGGATGATCCTGTATTTTTAAATGATGTTTTATTTTTAAATAGTACCGGAACATTTATGGGTATTTTAAAAGATTCACTATGGGGACTTATAGTAAGATATTTATTGCTTGTTATTTTACTGGGAGTCTCTTTTGTATGGATATGTAAGTTCAGTAAGAAATATGATTATAGAAAGCTGAATTGGAAGCTTAGAACAACATTTATAGCAGCTCCTATAGCGTTCTTTATAATTATTTTTCTCCCTATAAAAGCAATTACTAATCCAATTATGGTATGCTTTTTTAATGTTGAGGGAAGACAGGATAGCTACGCAACTACTAATATGGGGTATTATTTTAAGTTTGGATTTTTGTCAGGAATATACGGACAGCATATAGAAAACAGACTTGAGATTCCTAAGGGATATGATAATGATGAGCTTGAAGAGGCTTTGGCACAGGTAGATATGTCAGGAGAACAGGTTGGAGGATTTGGACAGCCTAATATAATCATGATATTTTCAGAGTCATTTTGGGATATAGATTATCTTGATGATGTAAAGTTTAATAAGCCTGTGGCAGAGAATTACGAGAAGCTTAAGAAGCAGGGAAAGCTTATTAACATGATATCGCCTTCCTATGGAGGAATATCTTCTAATGTGGAATATGAGATGCTGACAAGCGGAAGCATCAAGTTCTTTACAAGAGGATATATACCATACATGCAGCTTTATAGAGATGATAAGTATTTTAACTCACCATCAGTAATCAAAGAACTTCATAACAATGGATATAAGACACAAATAACATCAACATGGGAGCCATCCTTGTTCAACTGCGAGAAGGTATATGAATACTTTGGAGTAGACAAAGTCGAGTATGATAAGGACCTTACAGATTCATATAATAAAGGTGGAAGAATCAGTGACGATTATGTTGCTGAACATATTATGGATGTATTTAATGACAAGCCTTCTGATGAAAAATTATTCTATATGGTTTTAACAGCTCAGGCGCATATGCCATTTCCAGCGGATAAGTATTCTGAGTATGATATAGATATAGAGGAAAGCAAGCTTTCAGATGATGAGAATGATACGATACGTTCATATGCTCAGGGAGCCTATGACGCAGATAAGCAGCTCAAGAAGGTATATGATTATATACAGACACTTGATGAACCAACCATCATTATATTCTATGGAGATCATTTGCCATATCTCAAGACTGAGAGCGGTGATGATGTAACCAAGAATCTGGAGTATTTTAATACAGATGATGAGCAGTTAAACGCTTACAGAAGATATAATACACAGTGTCTGATACTTAGCAATTATCTTGAAGAATCAGATTATATTACAGAAGATACGGATTATCTCGGACCAGATATGATTATGCCATATGTTATGAATAAGATGGATATTAAGTTATCTAATTATTACAAATGGTTATTTACTACAAGACATACACTTCCAGCATCTAACTTGTCAGTGTCAGTTGACACAAAGGGCAAGCTATATGACACTAACTCATTAGAGGGAAGTATGAAAGAAACTTTCGATTTAAGAAAGAAGATGAATTGGAAACAGTTTATTGCTGTTGAATAAGATAATTCATCCAAGTATCATAATATTCAGCTTTTAAATGGATTCCATCAGTGGTGGAATCCTTTTTTAATGTTTTGTTTTCATCATCAAAAGCAGGATTCAGGTTAATATATTTCACATTTTTACCATTAGCTAAAGCTTTGATATTCTTGTTATACTTATTGATTCGTGGATTATTTTCATAATCATTTGAATTGCTATGTTCTTCGGTAACGTGAAGTATAGATTCAAGGTAAATGGTAGCGTCTGGTTCAAGTTTGGAAATTGACTCAATAAAGCTTTGATATTTGTCTACAAAAACGTAATCATTTGGCCATCCAAGTTCATTGAATCCAAGCATTATGTAAATTTTAGAATAATGATTAGCTTTAAGTGCATCCAAAATAGTAACCTTAGAACCATCGATATCTACAAAAGCTTCGTCCATGGCTTTGCTGATGTTAAGACCTACCTTACTGTAAAATGTAGCATATTCACCTAAATCGGTGTACATCATAAGACCTTCGGTCCTGGAATCACCAATAAAAAGAGTGTCTTTATAGAAATCCTTTGGATTAGTGACCACGTCCTCTGTGGTAGTGGTTTCTTCCGGTTTGTTTGTGGTTGTTACTTCAGCTTTAGTAGTTGCTGCGGTAGTATCTGAAGCCGGTTCCTTAGCACCGGATTTGCGCTTGGAACTTATAAGTACTGCTATTATCAATAGTAAAATGATAATTGATGCAACCATAATGTAGATTTTTGATTTGTTTTTTCGTCTTCTCATAACTGTTATCTCCTTTAAAATAATCATTTAATATGGTATCATTATTAGATGATAAAAGCAAGGACAGGTGATGTTATTGAATATTCGTGATATTAAAGGAATTGGAGATAAAACTGAAAAATTATTTTTAAAACTTGGGATAAAAGATTCAGATGATTTGCTTATGAATTATCCAAGAAACTATGATATATATGAGCAGCCGGTTTATATTAAAGATATTGATAATAGAGCTGTTGTAAGTATTGCAGGTACTATAGTTAAGACACTTGAAATAAAAAAGATAAGAAATTTACAGATTGTAACAGGATATATCAAGGATGGTCAGGATGATGTATTGAAGGTTACATGGTTTAATATGCCATTTCTCAGAAACAGTCTAAAGCCCGGATATAGGGTGATTTTGCGAGGACGACTTAATCGAAAGGGCTCGTTTATAACCCTTGAACAGCCGGAAATATTTACATCACAGCAATATGTGGATAAGATGGATGAGATGCAGCCGGTGTATGGTCTTACTGCAGGACTTAGTAACAAAACAGTAATCAAGGCAGTGAAATCTGTATTTGATATGGGAAAATTTGATGGAGAGTACCTGCCACAATCAATAATTGATAAGTATAATTTGTATTCCTATGTGGACGCACTTATGAATATACATTTTCCAAAGAATAAAGAAAGTCTTATTCTGGCGAGAAAAAGACTTGTATTTGATGAATTTTTTCTATTTATAACAACACTTAGAAATCTTAAAGAAAAAAAAGAGGTTGAGCTAAATACACACAAGGTGTCAGGCTTTGAGAAAGAGGAAATATTCATAGAACAGCTTCCATACAGCTTGACTAATGCACAGAAGAAGGTATGGGAAGAAATTAAAAATGATTTATCGGGTGAAACTGTAATGAACAGATTAATACAGGGAGATGTTGGTTCTGGCAAGACTATCCTGGCTATGTTAGCCCTGATGGCTGTTTCGGATAATGGTGGTCAGGGGGCACTTATGGCACCGACAGAGGTTCTTGCAAGACAGCACTATATTTCCTTTATGGAAATGAATGAGAAGTATGGTCTTGGTATCCATCCGGTGCTGTTAAATGGCTCAATGACTGCTAAAGAGAAGCGAAATGCTTACGAATCAATTGAATGTGGATATGCTGATATTGTTATAGGAACACATGCTCTTATTCAGGATAAAGTTATATTTAAAAATCTCGCACTTGTTATAACAGATGAACAGCACAGATTTGGTGTTCGTCAGAGAGAGATGCTTGCAGACAAAGGTGAAAATGTTCATATAATGGTAATGAGTGCAACACCAATTCCCAGAACACTTGCAATAATTTTGTATGGCGAATTGGATATATCTGTTATTGATGAGCTGCCTGCAAACAGACTTCCGATTAAGAATTGTGTTGTTGGAAAAGATTATAGAAGCAAGGCATATAATTTTATGAAACAGCAGGTTGAGGAAGGTCATCAGGTATATGTAATATGTCCGATGGTTGAGGAAAGTGATAATCTCGAGGCAGAGAATGTGGTTGATTATGCAAAGAATTTGTCAGATATTTTGCCACCGTCAATAAATGTTGAATATCTTCATGGTAAGATGAAACCGGCACTGAAGAATGATATTATGGAAAGATTTGCTGCAAATGAAATACAGATTCTTGTATCAACCACTGTAGTAGAGGTCGGCGTAAATGTGCCGAATGCAACGGTTATGATGGTGGAAAATGCTGAGAGATTTGGTCTCGCAGCCCTTCATCAGCTCAGAGGCAGAGTGGGTCGAGGTGATGCACAGTCCTATTGCATATTTCTAAGCACTTCAGATAAGCAGGAAACCATGGAAAGGCTAAACATTTTAAATACTTCAAATGATGGGTTCTATATTGCTTCGGAGGATTTAAAGATGAGAGGAGCCGGAGATTTCTTTGGAATAAGACAAAGTGGTGAAATGGAATTTAGGTTAGGCGATATTTATCAGGATAGTGAAGTGATAAAAAATGCATCTGAGGCTGTAAAACTCATAGACGAGAAAAAGGTGGCAGTTCGTGATGATGAAGAAGTATTTATGGCAGAAAAGATATCTAAATATACAAGATATGCCCTGGATAAAATCAATCTATAATTGACAAAATGTAAACAGGTGTTATAGTAATTAATTAGAAAGTTAAGAAAGGAATTATTAATAATGAATATAGTTGTTTTGTGCGGTGGAATCAGTACAGAGAGAGAAATCTCAATAAAGACAGGAAGCATGGTATGCAGTGCTTTAAGAAGTAAAGGACATAATGCTATTGCACTGGATGTGTATTGTGGCAATGATAAAATAGATATGAGCGATCCATTTGATGGAGATTACAATGTTGAAGATGAGATTGCCAACATCAGATCATATTCTGATAAGCTTGATGAATTTGCACATGCTAAGAAGGAGTCAAGAGAAGGATTTTTTGGTAAGAATGTATTAGACTTATGTAAGATGAGCGATATTGTATTTATGGCATTACATGGTGAAAATGGTGAGAACGGAAAGGTTCAGGCAGCATTTGATCTTCATGATATTAAGTATACCGGTTCAGGCTCTCTTGGAAGTGCAATGGCAATGGATAAGGGAATTACCAAGGAATTATTTATGTATAATAATGTACCAACTCCTAAGGGTGTTAAGATTATAAAGGGTGAATCGACTAAGCTTGAAGATTATGGAATTTCAATTCCTTGTGTAGTTAAGCCATGCTGTGGAGGATCAAGCGTGGGTGTTTCCATTGTAATGAGCGCAGATGAATATGAAGCCGGACTTGAGGAAGCATTTAAGTATGAAGATGAAATAATAATAGAAGAATACATAAAGGGTAGAGAGTTTTCTGTTGGCGTAATAGCAGGAAAGGCACTTCCTGTAATAGAGATTATTCCTAAGCAGGGATTTTATGATTACACTAACAAATATGATGCAACTAAGACGGATGAGATTTGTCCTGCAAAAGTTGATGAAAGTGCAGCAGCTGCAATGCAGCAGGCGGCTCAGAAGGCTGCAAGAGTATTAAGACTTGGCTCATATTCTAGAATAGATTTCCTTCTTGATGAGAATAATAATATCTATGCTCTTGAGGCAAATACACTTCCCGGAATGACGGCTACAAGCCTTTTACCACAGGAAGCCGCAGTTGTAGGAATACCATTTCCTGAATTATGCGAATTACTCATAAAGGAATCTGAAAAGAGGTTTAATTAATGAAGAATCTTACATTAGAAAATATAGCAAAAGCTTGTGGCGGTGAACTTGTAGTGCCACATGGATTTGTGGACAGTGAAGTGAAAAGTGTCGCAATTGATAGTAGAAAAGTTACTGATGGAACATTATTTATACCAATTGAAGGCAAAAAGGTTGATGGTCATAGCTTTATTGCTCAGGTATTTGAAAAGGGTGCAGCATGTACACTTACGCAGAGAGAACTGACAGAAGAGGAAAAAGCTTTTAACAAACCATATATTAAGGTCAAATCAACATTGCAGGCAATTAAGGATATAGCTGCATTTTATAGAAATCAATTCGACATAAAGGTGGTTGGTATTACAGGAAGCGTTGGTAAAACAAGCACGAAAGAAATAATTAGTGCAGTCCTTGAGACTAAATATAATGTGCTTAAGA
>CAZBKO010000099.1:0-8555 GCA_964492545.1 uncultured Lachnospiraceae bacterium | reverse complement strand
GCTATAATATACGTAGTAATAGTTAGAATAGTTCTGCGCGGAAGAAGTGTGTGGAAAGCGAAAAGGTGAAGCCGCGGGGAAGCTAAGGAAGATGCTGTCCGGCGCCGAGGTTGGCATGTTAGGGTGGAATATATTATGGCCAGCGCCGATGACTGGCGTGTTAGTGTGAAAGATATTGTGACCGGCACCAGCTGACCAAGTTTGGGTAAATCAAGGAAAAAAGAAGCTGAAATACCCAAAAATCAGCAAAAAAGAGCATCAAAATTGATAAATTGGAAAAATATTCAAAGTAGACACGTGCTATGCCCAAAATAAAAGAAATTTTGGGCATAGAAAGCAAGTGTGATGAAAAAATACCCAAGGCAATCGCATGAAAGTTGTTAATATGATATAATACATATATGGCAGAAGTGAAATCGCCTGCGCGAATTTCCCTTCGCCTTTGTCGCAAAAAGATGCTCCGAAAGAGGATACTGTGAACCATACGCTCGATAGCGTCTGTTTCACATAACTATTTGTGAAAAACGTCACAAATAGTCTTTATGGCAGAAGTGAAATCGCCTGCGCGAATTTCCCTTCGCCTTCGTCGCAAAAAGATGCTCCGAAAAGAGGATAGTATGGAAAATGGAATGTGGAATAACAATGAATTACATGCTTTTGACATAGCAAAAGACTATGAATTAGAGAAAAAAGTTCGCCAAGCCAGCAAAAATCGTGAACTTTTATGTATGGATAAGAATTGCAGCAATAGAATTTTGAAATTCTGCAACGGTGAAATACGTGGTGCCTATTTTGCACACAGAGAAAATTCAGACTGCAGCTATGATAGATATGAACGAAGTCATGGAAAAAAATATGAATATGTAAGGCATTCGCTATACAACGAGTTAAAGAGAAAAGGATATAATGTCTCGATGGAACAGCCAATCGGGAAAAGACATTATGCACAGATTGTAATTATCAATGAAGATGGTTCCAAGGAGGGCATAGAATTTGCTTCTGTGAGAATATCCATAAGTGATATAGAGCGAATTGAAGACATTTACAAAGAAAATGCAACAGGACTAATATGGGTTCTGGTAGATAAACCGTATATGTCCATAGACGGCATAAACTCGTACTTTATCAAGAAATATTGTTTAAATGACACACCGGATAAAACACTTACAATTATTGATAAATCAGGAGAATGTGTAACTCAGTTCAGAAAAGGACCAACATCAATTTATAGAGAGAACAGGCTGGTGGCGGAACTTGTTATGGAAAATCAGCGACTGGTAATTCGCAATTTTAATGAAAGATTTGCCAGCAATGCAGACAATGAAAGATATCTTTTAAGACACGAGAAAGAAATAGCCTGTGAAAGAATTAATAATATTTTGAAAAATGGTATAGTTGTCAGTAATGTTAAAACAAAAACAAAAGAGGATGTGATGACTGAGCTAACGCCGGAGGATAAGATTATACTGGAAAATGAAATCGAAGGAACAATAGATGACCAGCTAGAAAAGACCATAGACTCGAAGGGAAGAAGATGGCTTAGATGCTTCGAATGCGGAGAAATATCATTGGAGGAAAACTTCGTTTCGTCAGGAGGAAAGGGCGAATTCGGAATAGGAATATGCAGAAAATGCAGTAGAAAATAATAGATTGGAGATAAGTATGTCTAGAAAAAAACATGAAAAAATTATATGTCCTAAATGCAAGAACGAGAGCGAATTTGTGGTATGGGACAGTATAAATACAATGATTGACCCAGATATGAAGAAAAGTGTAAGAAATGGACAGGCATTTATGTTTCAGTGTCCGCAGTGTAACGCTATTGCAAATATAGATTATGGATTTTTGTATCACCAGATGGAAGATCAAATTATAATTCAGTATGTTCAGGATGAAGAAGCATTTAACAAGGCATATGAGGTATTTACGGGGGAGAGTGAAATCTCAAGAGAGTTTAATACAGAAACAATTTTTGACGGATATCTAAAAAGAATTGTTGTCACACAGAATCAGCTTAGGGAGAAGCTTGCGATATTTGATGCAGGTCTAGACGATAGAATAATTGAAATGGTTAAGCTTGTATATATTTCAGAGATGGAGCAAAATCATTCGGAGCTATCTGTGGATGAGGCTTTGATGTTCACAAATGATGAGGGAAAACACATCATAGAATTCATGTTTGAGGGTCAGGGAGTGGCAGCAGTTGAGCTTGACAGTGAAATATATGCAAGTGTTGAAGCAAGAATGAAATCAAGAATACCGGATATAAAGGAAGACGACATAGTTATAGATATGGACTGGGCAGTAAATAAATTACAGGTTCTATAGGCAGTGTATATAATACAAGAAGCAGCACACCCTGGTATGCTGCTTCTTGCTGTTAAAAAGAGGAGTTTCCCTGCTACACCGAGCCACCACGTTGGGGGATTACCATAACAGGAGAAGCCAAAGACTTCTGGGATGTTACGACAAATGAACGCTTGTGTGAGCAAGGATAATATGATAAAGAATTTTCGAAAAACTCGGTAATCATGTTGGTGCTGAATTTATCAAGAATATTGATTGTAATTCGTTCACCAATATAAGGATTAATATATACTTCCTGAAGATGCTCAACTATTTGTGAAAATTCACATTGATTGAATTCAATTTGAAGATATATCTCCTGTATAATAGAACTGTTATTTTCCTTCATCCAGTCTGTATCGTAGGATAAAATATGCATACAGTCGGATTTTGAAATAATTTCCCGGTATTCATTAATAACTTCACCCCAGATAGAACGCTTAATCAGATATGTGCGTCCTTTTTCCTCAGAGGAAGTACGAATAATATATTCATTATCTGATGAAGGTATCGACATATGTATTTCTCTTACGGAAGTATAGTGGGCATGTGAGTATTTTGTGGTATCTATTATGTTGTCTCGCAGCTCGTAGCACTCTGCGTCTGTTAACAATTTACGGTTCTCGTGGTACATTTCATACATTGGCAATTCCTCCTTGTACGTGTTTGATTATGAATTTAGTATAAAAGCTAAATGTGAACAATCAATGGAAATAAAGTTAAAGAATTATTAAATGAAATGTGCTATAATGGATTAAGATTAAAGCTTAAATAAGATGATGAGATAATAATAGAAAATGATGGTAAGGAGCATAACAAATAGTATTTATGGCAAAGATGAATTTCACTTTGCCACGCAGCAGGGATGCTCCGGAATGGAGATTAGTATGAAGGTATTAGTAATGCTCGGTAGCAGCAGAGAAAATAGTGTGTCATATAAGGCTGCAATGAAACTTATAGAAGGAGCAAGAGAATCGGGACACGAGGTTGTTGTACATAATGTGCAGAATATGAATATTCATGGTTGCATGGGATGTGGCTCATGTAGACAGAATGGAACGGATTGCGTAATTCAGGATGATATGGGTAAGTATTATGATGAGATAAGAGAATGTGATGCATTAGTAGTAACATCTCCTAACTATTATTCGCAAATTTCCGGTCCAATGATTACTTTTATGAATAGAAATTACTGTCTGACAGATAAAAACAGACAGCCAAGAATTCCGGAGGGAATTAAGCTTTTTGGCATATTTGCACAGGGTGCTCCCGAAAAATATGAGAAATACACAGAGACCTATGATTGGTATCTCAGTACATTTTTATCAAGAAAAATGGTGCTTTCAGGTAAGCTTGTTATTGGTGGTGACAGCGATCTCAGTGAAAATGGAGATATTATGAAGACCGCATATGAAATGGGAAGGATGTTATAATGGAACAGGAAGAACACATAATGAAATTTGCAGTGCTTATTGATTCTGAGAATATAAGCAGCAGATATGCATCAATAATTTTCAATGAACTCGACAAGTATGGATTTGCATCATGCAGGAGAATCTATGGAAACTGGTCAAGAGTAAATGGATGGAAAGAGGATTTACTTTTGGAGTACTCTTTAATTCCAATCCAGCAGTTTTCATATACTTCAGGTAAGAATTCAACGGATATGGCACTTGTTATTGATGCCATGGACCTTTTGTACAGAAGTCATGTGGATGCATTTTGTCTTGTCACAAGTGACAGCGATTTTACAAGACTTGCCATGAAACTCAGAGAAGAACAGAAATATGTTTTAGGAATGGGAGTCGCAAATACTCCTGTTTCCCTTAAAAAATCCTGCAACAGATTTATTAATTTGGATATTATTTACGAACAGGAAAAGGAACGAGAGAGAGAGCACGTTGCTGAGAAGAATACATCCCAAGAGACAACGGATATTACAAGTATAGGCGAGCTGCAAAGCGCAGTGCTTGATATTATTAATGTGACAAATGGTGAGGTTGATATGGGAATGCTCGGCAGTAGACTTAGCCAGAAATACAATGATTTTGATGTCAGAAACTATGGCTACAGCAAGCTCAGCGTATTTATTACTCAGGAGATAAAAAATATTTCTGTTGAGAAGAAGAACAACAGGATGATTGTGTATGCTCTTGATAAGACAAATAAGCAGGATGTTGAACAGAGGATACAAAAGATATTAATGAGAAATAAAGGAAAGGTTGATAATCTTTCTATTATTAAACGTGAGCTTGAAAAAGAGATTCCACATTTTGATATTGATGAGTACGGATACAGCAGATTTTCAAGCTTTCTTAGAAGCTTTAAGTGCTTAAGAGTTGAGACTAACAAGGTAAAATTAATTAAGAAATAGGTGTTTATATGAAACAGATGACAGAGCTTGAAAAGTATTACAACAAATTCAACGAAGATAAGAGACTGACAAGGAGACATGGGCAGGTTGAATATATTACATCGATGAAGTATATTCATCAGTATCTTGAACAGATGGACAATCCTAAGGTGTTGGATATAGGAGCCGGAACCGGAAGATATTCTGTGGCATTGGCAGAGGAAGGATATGATGTCACTGCAGTGGAGCTTGTTAAGTACAATCTTGGTATTCTGAAGTCGAAAAATTCCTCTGTGAAGGCGATGCAGGGCAACGCTATGAAGCTGTCAAAACTGGATGACAGCACCTTTGACCTAACATTGCTGTTTGGACCTATGTATCATTTATATACATTTGAGGACAAGCTCAAAGCATTAAATGAGGCCAAACGAGTTACAAAATCAGGTGGAATTATCATGGTGGCATACTGTATGAATGAGTACAGTGTTATCACCTATGCATTTAAGCAGAACAATATTAAAGAATGCATAGAGGAAGGGCGTCTGAGCGATGACTTTAGAACACTTTCATCCTCTAAGGATTTGTATGATTACATGAGATTAGATAATATTGACGAGTTAAATGAAGCGGCGAAGCTGGAGAGATTAAAGATAATATCGGCAGATGGACCAGCGGATTACTTAAGACCTGTTTTAAATGGAATGGATGAGGAGACATTTGATATATTTGTTAAATATCATTTGTCTACATGCGAGAGAAGGGAGCTTGTGGGTGCAGGTGCGCATACTCTTGATATTCTAAGGAAGGAGTAGCAATGAAGAGAAGGATTTATGCTGTTATGATTGTTATAGCTATTTGTGCTATGACATTTGGAGGATGCAGCAAAAAGAAAAGTACGGATGATGTTGATACATCACAAAAGGTGCTGCTTACGGTTACAGGACCTTGGGAGGATTTCAAAGCACTTGAGGTTATTGCAAGTAAGTTTCATGACAAATATCCCAATTGTACAATTCAGTATGAATATATACAGAACTACGCTGAATTGTCGCTGAAGAGACTTAAGGAGGATCCGGACAGTCTTGATATGTTTGTGACAAGCAATATTCAGGCAACAAGTGATACGTTTCCATATGCATTGGATTTCTATGAACATAAGGATGAGCTGGATTTGTCAAATACATATGAGGGCCTAATTAAGAATGCAATACTTATCGGAACAACAGCTACAAATAATGAGCAGCTATACACAATACCATTTGGTGGTGAAGTCAGAGGGATGTTTGTGAATAAAACACTTCTTGATAAGTATAATTTAAAGGTACCGACTAACAGGCAGGAGCTTTTGGATGACTGCAAAGTTTTAAGTGAAAATGGGTATGTACCTCTGCAGGGTAATCCCGGGGATTTTTCACAGCTGCTAATGTATCCATATATTTGTAATATGATAGCAAATGCTGATGATTACAATAAAATTTATACTACTATAAATAATTGTGAGGATGGAGTTGAGAAGCTTTTTGAAGAACCCTTAAGCTTTTTATACGAACTGACGGCTAAAAGATATTACAATTACAAATATGTAGAGAACACTCTTCATTCATTTACGGATATGGATATGAAAAGTGTAGCTAAAGATTTTCTTAATATTAAAATGGATGAACAGAGTAATGAATACAAAAAAGTTGACGATATAGGTAATATAGCATTTATGCCAGCACCAATGTCATATTGTCATATGGTTGATAAATATATTGAAGATTATCATAGTAATATTGAATATGAATTCATTATGTCGCCTGTATCGGATGAGGGCTCATATGCGTATTTGTCACCTTCTCAGGGGATTTCAGTTAACAAGAACTCAAAGAACATTGAGTGGTCATTGAGATTCCTAAATTATTTGTTCAGCGAAGATGCTAATAAGGAGTTTGCGAAGGAAGATAATATTATTCCTAATACTAAGGATGCATTAGACTACCTAAGCGATATGTATGATCTTCCTGAAGACCATATTTCACAGCTTGGTCAGGTAACATTTGATCTTGAATTCTATCCTGTAATGTTTAACAGTATGTTGGAAATTTCCAAAAGTAACAACCCTAAATATATGAAGGATGAAAATACAATGTATGATTTTTCTTATTACATGGATAATTTGAAAAAAGCCTTCGAGGAACAAAGAAATAACAAGTAGGCTATTTGTGCAGGAGCATCACAAGTAGTCTTTATGGCAGAATCGCCCCAACGTGCAAGTATGCTCCGGAATGGAGGTAGTTATGAAAATAGAATTTGATACAGCAGCAAGGCTTTATCAGACCGGCAGCACAAGCACCAATATAAGCAGTGATGTTAAGAAGCAGGAAGATAGTAAGCAGGATACCGTGGAGATTTCAAAGGAAGGTCTTGACGCGGCAAATGAACAGAATTCGGATAAGAGCTATGATCTTGATAAGGTATTGCAGCTTCACAAAAAGGGATTTGAGCAGATGCTGAGTAAGGAAGAAAGTGATTATTATTGGAATGCAAGGAGAAGCGACCCAGCACTTGACCGAGCATTGTATGATAGTGATAAGGCTGATGCATTAAAGGATATCGCAAAGGTTCAGGGAATACTCCTCAAAGCAGTTTCGGGACAGAAGCTTACGCCGGAGGAAGAGAAAATGGTTAGAGAAGACCCGATGCTTCAGCAGGAAATAGCGAAACGCCAGGCAATGAGCCAACAGTTTGAACAGTAATTATAAACGGGTATAGTCAGAGAAAAATTCTGATTATACTCGTTTCGATTTAACAGGCAGCTGAGCAAGAATAATTGCCCCAAACATTATGGTACATCCGAGAAGCTCCTTTAAGGTTAGCGTTTGATTGAGAATTATCCAGCCTGCAAGAACAGAAAAAACTGATTCCAAACTCATAAGAAGAGAGGCAATTGTTGGATTAAGTCCTTCCTGAGCAACAACCTGTAAGGTGTAGGCAACACCGCAGGATAGAATACCTGCATATAGAATTGTTATCCATGCATTTGGTGATTCAAAAGATTTCAGGGTATCGCAGATTCCTGAAATTGAGTGCTTCATATCGATAAAAAACATTGGAATGGCACATACAAATCCACTGGTTATAAATTGTATGGATGAGAGGCGTACCTTATCAACCAGAGGCGCATAGTGATCAATAAGCATAATCTGAAAAGAGAAGAGCAATGAACAGCTTAGCACTAATAAATCACTAATTTGAATTTTAACGTTTTTGTTTATGCATAGCAGATATAGACCCACAAGGGCCAGTGCAACACCGACCCATATATTCCAACCGCATTTTTTGTGTAGGAATATGCCAAGAACAGGCACGATAAGAATATAGCATGCAGTTAGAAAACCTGCTTTGCCGGCACTTGTGCCATAGTATAAGCCAAGCTGCTGAACAATGCTTGCAAACGCAAGAAATATACCACAGAGTATTCCAGAAGTATACAAAAGTTTGCGGTCAGCTTTGGATTGTGGGATCCTATTTGATTTTCCTTTTTTGTCAAGCACGTAAATAACAGGCATAAGTATAATTCCGCCAATAAAGAATCTTATGCAGTTAAAGCTATAGGGACCTATTGCATTTCCACCTTCACTTTGTGCCACAAAGGCTATGCCCCAGATAAGTGCTGTGAGTATGAGAAGGAAAGAATGTGTTATTTTTTTTGATTTTATATCTGTCATAATTGCTAATCTCCATATCATTTTAATCAAAGTATTATATCATAGGAAATCAGATTACACCACGCAAATGTAGAAAAATAATAGATATTGCGTTACAGTTCAGCCTTCGGCTGAACTAACGGCCAATGCACCGGCTAAAAGATAGC
>CAZBKO010000098.1:0-8729 GCA_964492545.1 uncultured Lachnospiraceae bacterium | reverse complement strand
AGCCTAAAAGTCAGTAAAATCAACACTTTTCTGATTAATCAGCAGACACTATTTAATATTGTTAATTCCGCTTTCACCATCTGTAACACTAATATCGGCATGAAAACCTGCATTTGAAAATAGCGCTGAATCGTCAACTATTGTAATTACACCCTCTGAATTTGCAAGGTTACTAAGCTGTATATCAACAACCGGATCAGTAACATCAAGGAACATTGCTTTAATTTCCTGATTGTCCGTAATAATTCGACTAAGCTCTTCATCGTCCTCTATTACGTTTCCATTTCCGTCTTCCCAACCGGTAAACTCCCAGCCTTCCTTTGGTACTGCCTTAAGCTTAAGTGTATCACCACTATTCATATTCAAATCTGCTGTGTTATTTTCCTCGGATTCTGACTGAAGCATAATTTCATCATCACATTCAATGCTTCTGCCTTCATCTACGAATAACCCTACACTATATACATTTCTAACTGTATATGTCACATCCTTATACGTAGACGCTGTGTCTGTGTATGCAGTTACTCTTACAACAGCAGTATCTGTACTAATTCCTTCTGAAATGTTTTCAAGTGTTACTGTTCCATCACTGTCAACCGAAGCAAAGTCCGCTCCACTAATCACTTCATAAGAATACCTGATATTCTCTGTAGTATGATTCTCATGTCCTGCAATACTACAAATTGTTGCCTGTGCTGTTTTTAGAACATCAAAGCTCAATGTATCACCATACACAACAGCTTTATCTTCATCATAAGTTATCATGTTTATTGCACATGTACACACATCTCTTATGAATTTAACAGTATATACTGTGCTTTCATCACCTTCTGTTACAGTATATGTCATAGTATCATCCGCCAACGATGACTCTATTGTCTGACTATCTACTTTCTTTGATGCTATCAGTTCTGGTACTGTATTAGCAGGATAATCATATGGCAATGTTATTGTATAATCAAAAACATAAGGTGAAAATGCTGTGTTAAACTCAAGATCATAATTCTCATCCGGAGCTATTACTATACTCTTTAATGATGTTTTATCATCAAATACTGACGTTTTGATCATACCTGCTGCATCTATGGCCATAATCGTATATGTACTGCTTGATGATACAGCTAAATTTCCAACAAACCATTTTTCATTTGTTAAGCTCTTATCCATCAATTTCTTTGGACCAACCACATCTATGCTGGTTGGATCAGTTTGAGCTACTCTTCCTTCGTATATTACAACTCTAGAAACATCTACCTGATTATCGATATCTCCAACTGAATAGAATAGTTCCGTTTTTCCACGAGTCCTAAACAGATTTACCTTCGGACCAGATGCCAAATATGTTACTTTTTCTATATCATAAGTCTCGTGCAATAGTTTTGACTTAACCTTTATCATATAGTATCCGTTTTCCGGAAGCTTTGTATCAAAGCTTTTACTTATTTCTGTTTCAGTGCCATCATAAGTGTCTATCTCCATTGATGTTTCTACTAATGTAGCCGGATTATATTTAATTAACTCCACAGACATAATTCCATCTGCTGCCTGTGCGTTATACTTCATATACCCATCTGAATTTATATATGTCAATACAGGGTTTCCATTTACATCTGATAATGTACCTGTTACAACAGGCCATTCATCCCTTGTCTCATCAGATTTAACATTTGAATCAAACCAATCTACATTTATTTCCAATCTTGAAAGGTTTCCTGCACTATCCAATGCGATAATTTTGTAAATCTTATTTTCTGTTATTTTTAATGTTCCCTTTGCAAATCCCTCAGAAACGAACGATGCGCCGCCTTGTTCTGCCAAATCTATAGAGGCCAATGAGCCGTTATCATATACATACACCGGCATTTCAAAAGCAGTACCATTCTTAAGATTTCCTGCCTTGAGAGGTTTATTTTTTCCGAGAATGATTACAGGTTTTGTTGTATCCTTTTGACTGTTTATCAAATCTTCAATACTACTGCTTGAATAATTCTCTATCATCTTATCAAATCTTGTCACATTGTTTAATATTTTTACTGTCACTATGTGCTTTTTAAGATTGTTGTTACCAAAGTCTATAGTTGTCTTTGGATAATAGCTGCTATCACCGCCATTTCCTGACGAAGAATAATTAGTTGTAGTATAACCAAAATCATTTTTACTTGATACTTCAATCATACCATCGAAATATAAGTCTATGCTTGCAGCATATGTTGTAAATGTAAATGTACTGTTATCATAGCCGTTGCAAACATCACCCTTATATGGTCCAATCTGACCATTTACACTCTCACCCAGCGATACATCTCTGAAAGCTGTTCCCAGCGAAGGTACATCAAATGTAAAGTAATCATTTTCTGTATTGATATTTATACCATTCGTGGTAGCACTAAATGCTATATCAACATATGAATTTGTAGCCGCATCAGCAATTCTTAAAACGCCACTTCCCTCTTTACCAGCTCTTACCGTTACAAGACCTGTAAGCGGATTGTATGAACGATTCGATAAAATGTTGTCTACTTCTGATAACGAACCATCTGCGCCAACAACCATCTCAGTTGCTGTTATATTTTCTTCATATGCACTGGCGGTTAATGTGTTAATTTTAAAGCTCACTGTATTTCCAACTGAAAGATTAAGTACCTCCGGTACTGAACTAAACTTAGTAACATGTTCAAACTGTGCATATTCTATGTTATTTAGGCTTTCATGTTCTTCTGCATCAGATATAGCTGTAACCTTTAAATTCATAAAGTTGCCATCAAAGCAGTCTATAGGAAGTATGATTTTGCCACATAAATTTATGCTTTCTCCCACCTCTAAAGATGAGTTACTTACTACATTTCCATCCTGTACTGAATGTGTTATTGCAAATGTTCCATCGCTTCCAGTACCTGTAAGAGCCTGTCCGTTGTATGAAATAAGGCTTCCGTCTAAATTTATTGGAATGTATTTATCCTTATCTTCTTCATCCTTTCCATCAGTTCTCTCTACTAAAATTTTTACGTTTTCTGCATCTTCTGAACCGTTGTTTTCAAGTACAAGATTAACATCTGCAACAACTGACTGCACGCCATTAGCAGAGATTATTTCCATATCATCACCAGCGTTTATGGTAAACGTAGGAATTGATACTTCTGCTTTACTTCTAACTGTTATAACACCTGTTTGGTCTTCATTATTTCTTGTTGAATGGAAAAATGCATCCGCAGTCAATCCTGCACCTGCATATGTACTATCCTCCTCAACAGTGAAATAGAAAATTCTATCCTCCATATTTTCAGGAAGCTTCATCATATCAGTCATATCAGTCACAACCTGCTGACCTGCATATATTGAACTCTTCACTGTCCATGATGCCAGTTTTACTTCATTGTCACCTGCCTGTGTTCCACACATAAGTGAAATTGTTGCAGGCTGACTTTCACTTGCTCTTATTGAAACATCTCCTGTGTTTCTAAATGACACCTGACCACTAAGCTTGGCTCCATCAACAAAATTGTTTTCCACAAATTTGATACTTTCTTCGCCAATCTGCTGATCTCCAATACCATATGTAAGAGCGTACAATCCAAGGCTTCCACCCATTGAACCGGTCTCATCAGATATCTTAGGCACATATTCTGTTAAATTCTTTCCATCTCCCATGTCAAGTGTTTCCTGAACTAATTCAGTAAATGTTCCTGAAGTTACAATGGTTAATGTTCCACTTTCGTCACCCTCTGAAGGAGTTCCCAGTGCTATTTGTGGATTTTCAAATGTAAACTTATCAAGTCCTCCATGCACTCCCGGCACCACGCTGTCATCAGCTATGAAATATGCCTCTTTAGTATAATCAGACTCCCATCCATACGCATTTGAAGCCTCATATATATCCATATGATTCATGGCAAGCATTATGTCTTTACCCCACTTACCCTCAAAAGGATCATACTTAACAAGGTAAAGTGCATTATTAACTGTATTTTCTACAGAATCTGTATATACAGCTGAAATATTGCCATCTCCATCAGTTCCAATTGTTACATAGCTTTCACTATTTCCCTCTTCTTTTTTATCGAAGAACAGATTGATTTTACCCTGTGTTCCTGATGTCATAAGTTCAAGGTTGTCATTATCAACTACATAAGTAAGACTATTCATAGTAAATATCATAAAGTTTTCTTTGTTTCCATCAGGACTGAGCTTACCATTTAATAAACATACATTGCTAAATGATGGTGAATCAAAAGTTTCGCCAACCATTGTACCCTGCGCATATTCACCGTCAAGCTCATCCTTTGTCTCTGCATCCATCAAAGTCTTTATTATAACTGGGGATGATAAACTTATTTTCTTATCGGTTAACTCTGTTACTATTTCTGCCTTTTGAACATACAGCTTTTTGATTGTAAATGTATCCTCCGAATTCTGTTTCTTTTCAGAGGTTGTAAATGCTATATAAAAGCTGCTGTCATCAATATCAATAAAATCCATAGATTCAATTGTCGTTCCATTGGCAATCCAGTCAGTCTTCATACTAGCTTCCAAATCTACCATTTGAGTCTTATATGTTCCATTTGTCTGTTTTACTGCAAAGTTCATCTTTGAGTATTTTCCATACAAATTATCAAGAGCCATCGCATATTTGTAATCGGCTTCTGCATATGGACTTCCGGTTCCACCATCACCGTCATTTCCTTCCGCATCCTTCAAGGCCTTTTCCTTATATTCAGCTTCTCTTTCACTTAATTCATCATTTGAATAATTCTCTGCCTCCGCATAAAATACTACATTATCATTTACCATGCCCGGAAGCATTTTATTTCCAGCTTCTATAACTGAATTATCACTCACTACTACAGCGTTTGTAAACTCTTTCCGTGATGTTCCCGGTTCGAATGAAGCTGTTTTGATTACAGTTTTGTTACTTACGTTTGCAAGTATTTCCTCTGTAGTCATAGCATTTGGTGTTCCTATTAAAGCTTCAGCCTCATCATATGCACCATCAATATACGACATCCATGTTACATATATTTTTCCTTCTTTAACATAGGCCGAAAAGTCAAGATCTCCGCTTGTATCTGCACCCGTCTCTGTCATATCCACAACAATATATGGTGTAGCAAGTTTGTTGTCAGCAGGATTTGCAAGTCCCTTAACTTCCTTGCCATTACTGCTTGTTGTCACTATCTCTGATAACACAAGCATAGTCTTATCTATTGGTGCATCTGTTGTTCTATCAATTGTAAATAATACATAATTCTTGTCTGCTACGGTTACAAGCTTATACGTAGATGATGCATCAAGACCTTCTACCAGCTTAGCTGCTGCTGCACTGCTGTCATATCCACTAACCTGGAATGGCATATCAGCTATATCATATGCCTGTGAATCCATAGCCGTATCAGAATTATCTTCTGTCGTATAGAACTGCTGTTTAGTACTGTTATCCTGTGGAAGACTCACCGATACATCTGCTGCATCAATACCATCTTCCGTTATTGTGTCGATAGCTGAAGAACCCATATCTCTTCCAAAGGCTTTCCATTTGAAATACCAGCCTCCATTTTTAAAGCCTTTATCAGCCTCTTCTTCCATAAGTTCTCTATCATATCCTGTCTCAAATCCAATACAGTCCATCTCATAATTGAAAAACAGGAATACTACTCTAAATCCTACTGCTGCAGATGTCTTAAATTCATCAACTGCAACCTTTCCATCTTTTCCAAAATTAAGTGCAAATGCTATTGATACCTTTACATATACCTCAAGCTTTGCTATATCAATTCCAACACCGACGCCTGCTTCAATATAGAATTCAGGAGCAATTTTAAATCCTCCAAAGGAAACTTCACTATTTTTATTTCCTTCTTCATCAATTGTAGTCTCCACTTCCAAACCTAATGATGCTTCTACATTTACACCTAATGTACAATATACATAGAATATTGGGCATGCAGTAAATCTGTATGTAAATGTTACACTTCCCTCAACGGCCAGTGCTGCCATTGCTGAAGAAAACTCAAATTTACATGTCGATGTATTATACTTCCACATAAATGTTGCAGTAACAGAAATATCCACTGATGGAGCCTTACTTTTTCCTTTGACATCGCCTTTTTCAAAGCCGGTATCACTTCCTGTTTTGTCTGCTCTCTGCCTGAGCTTTTTAAAGACATTCCCTGTCTTAGAAAAAGCTTTTTTTATCTCATCAAGGTTATCCTGTGCAATATCTTTTGTAAATTTTCCCTCTTCATTACCTTCTTTACTATAAATTGGTATTCCGATTGAAAAACCTATTTCATCCTCACCCATCATATATGTCAATGGTCCAAGTCCTACCTCGATAGCAGGTAGATTAACTGCTGGGTCTGTATCAGCAATACTTGTTGAGCTGTCAGATGCCGGCTTACCTTCTGGTGTACCACAAGATGTCTCTCCTGATTGTGAAAATGTTTGTCGTCCAGGTTCAGGATATGTCTGCCAGTTAAACATCTGTGTTGAATTTACTATACTATTTGGACGTACTGTAAGAACAACAGTATCGTTTCTCTGCAAACATCCAAGATAGCCATTTACCTGAGCATCTGTGGCTGCTACTGTGTATCCGTCTGGCATCCAGGTTCCATCAAGCTTTATAGGACTTGTACTGGAAAATTTATTTATTAAATTTCCCTGCCAGCTTGGATTCCATTTATAATTTGCATCTGATATTTTATCAGGATCTGCAGGTGAAGCATCTTTACCTACAGGAACACTCATTTCATATAGTAGGTTGGTTCCATACATATATGGTTCAGTATTCTTTGTGCCATTTAAATAATTGTAATGTAAAATATCTCTGTAAGCCTTTTGCTCCTTTGTAAGATTTAGCTTTTCCTGTTCTGAGGTTGCAACGTTTACGAAGCTAGAATACATGCTAAATACAGCATTGCTATCTTTTCCATCTGGAACCTCAAGGCACGAATTAGAAACTGTATATTTTACATATACATACATATTGTCGCCCTTAAACTGATCAAGGCATACATTTTCCTCTGACAGTGCAGTAATAATCTTATCTGCATTATCATATTTGTGATTATTATTTGTATCAGAATATACAAACATAGTATCAATTGAAGCTACCTTAGGGTCTTTCTCAACTGATACAGCGTCAGGTGTAATTACGGTAAATGATACATTTGTATTTGTATAATCTGAAGAACTAATAGTAATATCAGCATCTCCGGAATACTTTTTATTGTTGTAAATAATTACTGATCCGTCTGTCAATCCAAAATTAATTGATTTTAGATTCTTGACATTACCACTTATGTACTTATTTCCTGCCTCATTATCAACAAGTCCTGTCATTTTTGCAGGTGCATTAGAATAAACATAACCACTGTCCTGCATTGTTTTGTATTTATATGTAATATTAGAAATTATTTTATTCTTCTTTGCTGTAATATCTGCCTGAGTATCATCTGGCAATATAGAACTACCATAATTAATTGTATATGTCTGATTTCTATCTAAATATGTATTAATAGTATAGTTTCCTTTTGTAGGCAGCACTTCTTCGTTACTCTTATATAACGCTAAGTTCGAATTACTGAGTGTGCTTACTGTACTATTATTTACTTTTAAGTTAGCATTATTTATGGAATATGCTGTGGATGCAGCATTTGGAATTAATTTAAATACTGAGCCCAAATATATATGATTGTTTGCATCTTTACCGCCGGATTGCAATGATATTTGTGGCTTAATATTTCCTACCTGACTACTGCTTATGGTATCATCATCAGGTGTATAAATAATTACCTGAGGATTATTTTCAAGAATTCTTCTTGTAAGATATGCAGAGGTTAATTCTAAATTAGCAGTTCTGCCTCTCTCAGTTCCTCCATCACTTCTAGTGATTGTTGAGCTGAATACAATGTAATTATTTGTTTTGTTAGAAGTTAATCCGTTAAAATCACTAATAGCACTAAAGCCACCCGAACCGCCTGATTCTGCTTGTGATCCTCTAAAGGATATAAGCCATCTCTCTGATAACGCCCTTCTATCACTAAGATAGTTGTCCATATTATCATCACCAGTATCTTTAGTATGACTTCCTGTTGGTTCTGTGTATAATTTACCTACATATCCATATACTGCTGATAAATAATTATATGCCCAATACAATGTTTTCTCAGTGTCTATATCACCACTGCATGAAAATGAACTAAAATTATTAAATAGCTGTGGTATCTGCATATACATTGAACCATATCTTGTAGTCTCATATCCTCTACTAGTGGATGATTCAAGCTTCTTATTAATTGTTCCAGCATAACTCCATGACTGATTCATAAGATTATATGTATTAGTCCAGCCACTTGTATTACTTATCTTACTCCAATCATAGTTGACAGAAATGCTCTGCTCATCAAGTATTTCGTTTCCAACTGAAGGTGTATATTCCAGCTGACCTCTCTGTGGTGTAGCATCTGCAACAATATCTGCCTCATCAGTATTTTCAGTTACAGCCTTATCATCAGTTTCATTAGTTCCTGATAAATCAATTGCCTGTCCATCAGTAATAAGTGTTGCGACATTATCTTCTTTGGCCGTATCTGAATTATACAGTGTTACAATGACAATATCTTCGCCCTTATTAATTGTACCTGATTTTGGATTTGTTAGCTTTATAACAAAAGAAACAGTTTGTGTCAAGTAATCGTTGGCAATTATTTTTTGTTTTTCAAAATGATATA
>CAZBKO010000097.1:0-8785 GCA_964492545.1 uncultured Lachnospiraceae bacterium | reverse complement strand
CAACTATCATGACTGCCAGAAGCATAACAATTCCACTTACACAGTATACCCAGGTAAGATTTCTTAAATTTTTCATCTTAATAATCAGCTTAGGTACAATCATAGAAACTATTGTCGCTGCAACGAGAATTGAAAACTGCTTTACCGCCTTTGTGTATGATAATCTTGTAATTACAATCATTCCTATGGCAAGCATTAGACACATATTGTTAAGTACAGCTCGACTTATCTGCTTTTCGTATATAATATTTGTAATTCCAATTACCAGAATAAAATATACAACCTGCAATCCATAGAACAAAATGATTGTATCATTTTCAACATTAAGGTATATAACAGAATATCCAATAAAATGCATAACAAATAATATGGCAACCTGTAAGCTATATGCAGCATTCAGGCTTTTGCCTTTTTTCTTTCCAAGCACGTAAAATCCAGTATAGGTATAGAATGCCATTAATATAAGCATCAAATATTTAGCTGTGGCAATATATACATTAACCATTGTTTTTCCTCCTATTCGACTCCTCTTTTAAAATGACCCCTAGTCGAGTTATCTATTTCTGCAATATCTTTTTCCCATAAAAATTTGTTAGCAAACTTATTAATTATATCTTCAGTTTCATTGCTGCTTTCAGATGTAAATTGAAGTCGTATTCCTTGTACATCCAATCTCTTTATTTCGTCACTTACAGAAAGAAGCGATATTGGCACACTATTATAAATCAGGTTATAGCAGTATCTACATATATTTTCAACCCTAAACTGCGTATTGTATCTATCCTTCAGGTAATAGGTATTCTGCGTTTTGTCGCACACTGACACGTTCTTATTAACGCATCCTGCCGTTACCATAATAGGCGTATATCCATATACAACTATTTCTCCTATTGGAGTTTTCCTATTACGCAGTTCCTTGTAATTAATCTCCAGTGGCTGGGTAATTCTGATTGGATTAAATTCGTAAAGCTGACTGTATGCATAATCATTCATGTTGTATACATAATAATCATAAATAACAGGAATATCATTCATATTTTCTTTGGCAAAGCTTAATTCATCAACATTTCTTATTACTACAGCATCAATATTTAATTGATTGATTTCTGATAAATGCTCATTAAAATATTTTCTGCCCTGCCATCTAAATACATATGGCATTACCATTGCAATTTTAGTATTATGAGAATGTGCATAATTAACTTGCTCTTGTGTTATATGCAGGTAATCCATTGATACATATACCCATGATACATCTTTGTTAACAATTGCTGTACTAAGCTGTTCTTCGCTGTTTACCATACATATTAGTTCAAGCTTATTGTCATGTGGTGCATTTATATTTATTTCAACTGGTTTTTGTACAGCTTCTCTTCTGTGCGTAGAAAGTATTTTTTCTTCCAGCTGTAGTAATGCCAGTCTCCTTAGTTCGTTTAATTCCTTTACCTGAACAAATACATTTCCTGATATATTAATGTTAAGATTATCAAACACGAAGCTGGTTGAACCGGTTTTGTTCATCTGTTTGATTACCATTTCCTCATTAATTGGTCTGTTAAGTGCCTGTAATGGTTTGCCTGCGTTAACTGTCACTTCATAATTATTATGCGTAACCGTAAGAGAAATGTCCTTATTTTCACAAATAGTAATATTACCTGATATTGGCAATTTCATATCAGACTTAATATACTTGTCATTTATATCTGCAATTACAGATTCACTTTGACCACTATATGAAGGTTTTGAAAATGTCATCATATTTTTTCCATTGTGCTGATTATAATAACCATCGCTAAAACCACTTCTGCTATATATCTGCTCTAATCGTTGGTAATCCTCATCCGAAACCCGATAATTATCAAAGCCATTCTCTTTTAGTAAATCAACATATTTTCTATAAATTGCCACAACACCGGCTGTATATTCAGGGCTCTTCATTCTGCCTTCGATTTTTAAGGAATATACCCCAGCCTTAATTATTTCCGGCAGAAGTCTTATTGTACACATATCTTTTGGACTTAAAATATATTTTTCATTATCTTTATTGATTACTTTGCCCTTATGCATAACATCATAAGGAAGTCTGCAAGGCTGAGCACATCTGCCTCTGTTTCCGCTTCTGCCTCCAAGCATACTGCTCATCAGACACTGTCCTGAATAGCAATAACATAGAGCACCATGAACAAAACTTTCGATTTCTATATTACATGCTTCATGTATTGACTTTATTTCCAAAGTTGATAATTCTCTAGCTGTAACAACTCTTGATGCTCCCATTTTCTTTAATAAACGCGCCCCATCCACTCCTGTAATTACCATCTGAGTGCTGGCATGTATATCCATGTCAGGAAACCATTCATGAATACATTTAAAAACGCCCATATCCTGTACAATTACAGCGTCAAGACCAGCTTCATAATAAGGCTTTAGATAATCATACAACTGACTAATCTCAGTGTTTTTAAGTAAAGTATTAACTGTCAGGTATATTTTCCTGTTAAATAAATGAACGTAATTGATAGCACTAATAAGCATATCTTCTTCAGGATTATCGGCGTATGCTCTTGCACCAAACCTGCTTCCACCAATATACACTGCATCAGCTCCTGCATTAATGGCAGCCTTCATGCTTTCAAAAGATCCTGCCGGTGCAAGAATCTCAACATCTATATTACTCATATAAATATACCTCTCTATCCTGTCAATATATAAAGCCGAACCTTATTGAGGCTCGGCTTTAGTAGTCTTGCTTGTTCTTGTGGAAGTCTTCTTCTCTTTCTCCTTAAGCTGTGTCTCAAGCCTAATTATCTGTTTCTGAGACTCACCAACTTCCTTCTGAGCATTCTCAAGTTCTTTGCTGGCAGACTCTAACTTAATCTGTGTTGCAATAAGTTCATGTTTCAAATCATATAACTGCTTGTCCTTAGAATCAATCTCTGTTTCCAAAGTATCAGCCTGCTTCTTGGCCTTGAAATAGTCATCAGCTATATTAAGCTCCAACAAAGCCTTCTGAACCTCTAAGCCCTGTCTTCTATATGTCTCATCTTTCTTAAAATCAGCTATCTTATTATTGATATATGTAGCAACCTTCTGTAAGTATTCTTCACTCTCATACCCACTTAAAGTATATATCTTACCGTCTATTATTACTTCTGTATTATTCTTCGATGACATCATAGCACTCCCTTACTTAGTTTCTATTATAATATTATATACTATTATTCAATAAATACAACCTTTAATTCAATCCTAAATGCTGATATGCCTGTTCTGTAACCATTCTTCCTCTTGGTGTTCTGTTAATAAGACCATTCTTAAGAAGATATGGTTCATATACATCTTCAATTGTTCCGGAATCCTCACCAAGTGTTGCAGCAAGTGTCTCAAGTCCAACTGGTCCACCTGCAAATTTGTCAATAATTGTATTAAGAATATTTCTGTCTACATTATCAAGACCTAATTTATCTACTTCCAATACATCCAATGTGTATTCTGCGACCTCTTTGGTAATATTGCCGTCATACTTAACCTGCGCAAAATCTCTTACTCTTCTTAATAATCTGTTGGCTAATCTGGGAGTCCCACGGCTTCTCTTTGCAAGCTCGCATGCCCCTTCTGTATCAATTGTAACGCCAAGCACTCCTGCAGACCTTTCTATGATCTTCTGAAGTTCATCTGTCTCATAAAAATCAAGTCGGTTAACCATACCAAATCTATCTCTAAGTGGTGCCGTAAGCATTCCTGCTCTTGTTGTAGCCCCAACAAGTGTAAAGCTTGGCAAATCTATTCTAATTGATTTAGCTGTGGCGCCCTTACCAATCATTATATCTATTGCAAAATCTTCCATAGCCGGATATAGTACTTCCTCAACCTGTCTGTTAAGTCTATGAATCTCGTCGATAAAAAGTACATCACCTTCCTGCAATCCATTAAGTATCGCTGCAAGATCACCTGGTTTCTCAATTGCCGGACCTGATGTCACCTTCATATGCACATTCATCTCATTGGCAATAATTCCAGCAAGCGTTGTCTTTCCAAGTCCCGGAGGTCCATAGAACAAAACATGATCCAATGATTCGCCTCTACTCTTGGCTGCTTCTATATATATCTTAAGATTCTCTTTAATCTTCTTCTGACCTATATAATCGTCAAGTAATTGAGGTCTTAAGTTATTCTCTATATTAATATCTTCACTCTGAATATCAGTAGTAATGATTCTTCTAGCCATATAAATCCTGTATCCTTTCATAATATGAAAACAATTATAGCATAACCAAACATATGTTTCAAGTTTAATCAGGTTGTCTAAACAAAGTAAAGACGGTCCGAAATAATCGAACCGCCCTATAATCTGTTATAAATTATTTATCTAATTTCCAGATTTCATCGTTGTACTGCTTGATTGTTCTGTCTGATGAGAAGAATCCAGCTTTAGCGATGTTAACTAACATCTTCTTAGCCCAAGTCTTTCTGTCAGCGTAATCTGTAAGAGCCTGATCTTTAACCTTGATATAATCTTTGATATCAAGTAATGTCATAAACCAGTCTTTATTAACGATTTCGTTGTATAATCTCTCAAGATTCTCTTTCTTACCAATCTTAAGCATATCATCAGATACGATAAATTCTACTAATTCAGCAATCTGCTTGTCATTCTTAATATAATCCTTAGATACATAATCAGCCTTAGCATAATGCTCGATTACTTCATCTGAAGACTCACCGAAGATGTAAATATTGTCATCACCAACAAGCTGATGAATTTCAACGTTAGCACCATCTTCTGTTCCAAGTGTAACTGCACCATTAAGCATGAACTTCATGTTACCTGTACCTGAAGCTTCCTTAGATGCTAATGAAATCTGCTCTGAAATATCACAAGCTGGGAATAATTTCTCACCTGCTGTAACATTGTAGTTCTCAACCATAACAACCTTCATGTATGGGCTTACTTCTGGATCATTGTTAATAAGTTCCTGTAAGCAAAGAATTGCATGGATAATATCTTTAGCAATGATATAAGCTGGAGCTGCCTTAGCACCAAAAATAAAGTTGATTGGTGTCTCTGGCTTGTTGCCTGCTTTGATATCTAAATATCTGTAAATGATGTATAAAACATTTAACTGCTGACGCTTATACTCATGTAATCTCTTAACCTGAATATCAAAAATAGCATTTTCATCAAGTTCCTGTCCTACATTAGCCTTAATAAATCCCTTAAGATTAAGCTTAGCATTCTTCTTAATTGCTAATAATTCGTCTAATACAGCATCATCATCAACAAACTTTAATAATTTTTCAAGTTCAGCTGCATCCTTCTTAAATCCACTACCAATCTTGCTCTCGATAAACTGAGTAAGATCATGGTTACAGTGCATAAGCCATCTACGGAATGTAATACCATTAGTCTTATTGTTGAACTTCTCTGGATAAATCTTAAAGAAGTTATTTAATTCACTGTTCTTAAGAATCTCTGTATGAAGATAAGCTACACCATTTACGCTGTATGAATAATGAATATCCATATGAGCCATATGAACTCTGTTAGTCTCATCAATAATTGCTACTGATGGATCAGCGAATTCCTTCTTAACTCTCTTATCAAGATCCTTAATGATTGGGATTAAGTGTGGAACAACTTCCTCTAAATAATCCATTGGCCATTTTTCAAGAGCCTCTGCGAGAATTGTATGGTTAGTGTAAGCACAAACCTTCTTAACAACTGCTACAGCTTCGTCTGTTGTAAGACCATCAGCTGTCATTAATCTTATTAATTCAGGAATTACCATACTTGGATGAGTATCATTAATCTGAATTGTTACATATTCAGCTAAGTCTCTTAAGTCCTTCATTCCTCTTTCTTTGGCTTCATCAATTGCTAACTGAGCACCATTACTTACCATGAAATACTGCTGATAGATACGTAATAACTGACCTTCTCTTGTACTGTCATCTGGGTAAATAAATAATGTAAGATTCTTAGCAATATCATGCTGATCAAATTTGATTTCATCATGAACCATCTTCTCATCAATTGTATCAACATCAAATAAATGTAACTTGATTGCTTTGCTATCATATCCACTAACATCTATATCATATAATACAGATTTTAAAGTGAAATCCTTGAAAGGAACTTCATAGCTTACACCTTCTGCTTTGGTTGACCAGCAGTTATCTGTAATCCATGGATTAGGAGTTTCTTTCTGAAGCTTATTCTCAAATACCTGCTTGAATAAACCTAAATGATAATTAAGTGAAACACCTGCACCATTCATTCCAAGTGTTGCGATTGAATCTATAAAACATGCTGCAAGTCTTCCAAGTCCACCATTTCCTAAAGATGGCTCTAACTCACATTCTTCAATAACTGAAAGCTCTTTACCGTTTTCAGCTAATTCTTTGCTAATTTCGTCATAAATACCAAGATTAATTAAATTATTAGATAATAATTTACCAATTAAGAATTCAGCAGAAATGTAATAAACTTTCTTTTTACCTTCGTTGTAACCCTTGCTCTGAATTTCATCCTTTGTAAGCTTCAATAAACCAACATATACTTCTTCGTTAGTACATTCTGCAATTGATTTACCAAACTGATCTTTTAATACTTCTGTTAAATTACTCACTTTTTTCCTCCAATTAGTATATTATTGTATGTACTTAAAATTACACGACTAACATATTATACAATGCAAAATGAGTAAATGCAATAATTTTTCAGATTTTCTTTACTCTTTTCAATGTTATGATATAATTAAACGGATAAATTTGGTTAAGGAATGGTGTGTTTATGATACTTTCATGCAATAATATATCAAAGTCATTTGATTCAAAACAAATAATAAATAATTGCTCTTTTCATGTGGAAAATCATGAAAAAGTTGCAATTGTTGGTGCCAATGGTACCGGCAAGTCAACTCTGTTAAAAATCATTACAGGAGAATTATCTCCAGATACAGGTGACGTTATACTGGCAAAAGATTCCACTCTCGGTTATCTGGCGCAGCACAATGACAGTGCAAGTGAAAATACTATTTATGATGAGCTTTTATCCGTTAAGCAGGAATTACTTAATATGGAAAATTCCATTCGTACTATGGAACAGAATATGAAGCACCTTGATGGTGACGAATTAGAAGCACTTCTCTTGCGCTATTCAAAAACAACACATGATTTTGAACTAAAGAATGGTTATGCATATAAAAGCGAAGTCGTTGGCATACTAAAAGGTTTAGGATTTGACGAAGGAGATTTTACAAAAAAAATATCGACACTTTCCGGTGGTCAAAAGACTCGTGTATTCCTTGGTAAAATACTTTTAACCAAACCTGATGTAATTTTACTTGATGAGCCTACTAACCATTTGGATATGGAATCAATTGCATGGCTGGAAACTTTTCTTTCTAATTATAATGGTGCAGTTATTATTGTTGCCCATGACAGATACTTTCTTAATAAAATAGTATCAAAGGTTGTTGAACTTGAAGGAACTCATGCTTCGGTATATTCAGGTAACTATACAGATTATGCTAACAAGAAAAAGATGCTTCGCGATGCCGAACTTAAAAAATATTGTAATCAGCAGCGTGATATTAAGCATCAGCAGGAGGTTATCGACAAGCTCAAATCTTTTAATCGTGAGAAATCAATTAAACGCGCCGAGAGCCGTGAGAAAATGCTTAACAAAATTGAACGTGTTGACAAACCTGCATTCTTTGATTATGAAATGAACCTTACACTTACACCTCAGATTGAAAGCGGTAATGATGTTCTTTCTGTTAAAGAATTGAGTAAATCCTTTGGTTCTAATTCTCTTTTCAAAGACCTTTCCTTCGATATAAAACGTGGCGAACATGTTGCTATTATAGGTGCAAATGGTACAGGAAAAACCACAATTCTTAAGATAATAAACGAATTGCTTCCTCCTGATAATGGTTCATTTCGACTTGGTTCAAAGGTAACCATTGGATATTATGATCAGGAGCATCATGTTCTAAATATGGAGAATTCCATATTTGAGGAAATTGCAGACGCCTACCCTTCTATGACTAATACCGAAATAAGAAATGTACTTGCTGCTTTTCTCTTTACAGATGATGATGTTTTTAAGTTAATTGGTTCCTTAAGTGGTGGTGAACGTGGACGAGTATCACTTGCTAAGCTCATGCTTTCAGAAGCAAATTTTCTTATTCTTGACGAACCCACTAACCATCTTGATATTGTGTCAAAGGAAATTCTTGAAAAAGCAATAAATGGGTATAGTGGAACTGTCCTGTTTGTATCACATGACAGATACTTTATTAATCAAACTGCCACAAGAATTCTTGAATTAACAGGTCATACACTTATTAATTATATTGGTAATTATGATTACTATCTAGAAAAAAAGGATGAGCTTCAAGCAATTTATGTGCCAAATCAATCAAATGAAATGGCGGTTTCTATTGAGGATACTGCTTCAAAAGTAGACTGGAAAACACAAAAGGAAGAACAGGCAAGGCTTAGAAAGCAACAGAATGAATTAAAGAGGATTGAAGAAAGAATTGAAATTCTAGAATCAGATAATACGCATTTAGAGAAGCAACTGTGCGATTCTGAAATTGCAACTAATGTTGGCAAATTACTGGAGATTCAAAAGCATCTAGATAAAAATAATGAAGAGCTTGCGAAACTTTATGAAGAATGGGAAGCTAATTCATAAGCATAAAAATAGAGGCGCAAATTGCACAATGTCATTTAGTTAAGGCATGAATAACAACTAATATTTAGAACAGAGTATGTA
>CAZBKO010000096.1:0-8920 GCA_964492545.1 uncultured Lachnospiraceae bacterium | reverse complement strand
ACTGTGGCAGTTCAGCTTGAAAATACATTAATTTTACTTACAGCGAAAATAATTCTTATTATATATAATTTGACATTTTAATAACAAATTAGGTATAATTAAGTTTAGCTCAAAAATAGAAAGGACATATTTTATGGATATTTTACAAGTATTAACTACCGAATTAGGGGTTAAAAAGACTCAGGTCGAAGCTGCCGTAAAGCTTATTGACGAGGGCAATACAATCCCTTTTATATCACGATATAGAAAAGAGGCTACAGGAGGACTTAATGATGAAATTCTCCGTGATCTTAATGACAGATTGACATATCTTCGCAATCTCGAAGATAGAAAGAGTGCTGTTCTTAGTAGTATCGAAGAGCAGGGAAAACTCACTGATGAGCTTAAGGCACAGATTGAAGCAGCTCAGACTCTCGTTCTTGTTGAAGATTTATATAGACCTTATAAGCAAAAGAAGAGAACTCGTGCAACTATAGCCAAAGAAAAAGGACTCGAACCTCTTGCAAACATAATAATGCTGCAAATGAGTACCTCTCCGATAGAAGAAGCTGCAGCTGATTATATCAATGAAGAAAAAGGTGTTTCATCTGTTGAAGATGCAATAAATGGTGCTCTCGATATTATTGCTGAATTCGTTTCTGACGAAGCTGATTACAGAACATATATCAGAAATATTACATTTAAAGAAGGTAAGTTAATTTCAACAGCTAAAGATGCTGATGCAAAATCAGTTTATGAAATGTACTATGATTATGAAGAAAACTTATCAAAGGTTGCCGGACATCGCACTCTTGCTATCAACAGAGGCGAAAGTGAGAAAATTCTTACTGTAAAGATTGAGGCTCCTGAAGATAGAATACTTAATTATCTTTTTACCAAGGTCATTACAAAGGATAATAAATTCACTTCTCCATTTATTGAAGCAGCTATTAAGGACTCTTACAAAAGACTTATTTCACCTGCTATTGAGCGCGAGATTAGAAACACTCTGACCGAAACCGCTGAAGATGGTGCTATAAAGGTATTCGGAGAGAATCTTAAGCAGTTACTTATGCAGCCACCAATTGTTAACCAGGTCGTTCTAGGATGGGATCCAGCTTTTAGAACAGGCTGTAAAATTGCCGTAGTTGACGCAACAGGTAAAGTTCTTGACACTACTGTAATTTACCCTACTGCTCCGCAGAACAAAGTTGAAGAATCAAAAGCTGTAATCAAAAAGTTAATTAAGAAATATGGTATCACTCTTATTTCTCTCGGCAATGGAACTGCTTCACGTGAATCAGAAGCAATAATCGTAGAGATGTTAAAGGAAATTCCTGAAAAAGTTTCCTATGTAATTGTAAATGAAGCCGGTGCTTCTGTTTATTCTGCAAGTAAACTTGCCACTGAGGAATTTCCTAACTTTGATGTCGGACAGAGAAGTGCTGCTTCTATGGCAAGACGTTTACAGGATCCACTAGCAGAGCTCGTTAAAATCGATCCAAAATCAATCGGTGTCGGTCAATACCAGCATGATATGAATCAAAAGAGATTAAGTGAAACACTTTCCGGTGTTGTTGAAGACTGTGTTAACAAAGTTGGAGTTGATCTCAATACAGCATCAGCAAGCCTTCTTGAATATATTTCAGGTATTTCAAAGGTACTTGCCAAAAATATTGTTGCATATAGAGAAGAGAATGGTAAGTTTAAAACTCGTAAGGAATTACTTAAAGTTGCTAAGCTTGGACCAAAAGCATTTGAACAGTGTGCAGGATTTATGAGAATAAGTGATGGCAAAGAGCCTCTTGATTCAACAAGTGTACATCCTGAGACATATGCAGCTGCTGAAAAATTATTAAAAAGTCTTGGTTTCACTAAAGAAGACATTTTATCCGGCAATCTTATCGGATTAAATCTTATGGTTAAGGATAAAAAGAAAACTGCTGCTGATTTAGAAATCGGTGAGATAACTCTTGTTGATATTATTAAAGAGTTAGAAAAGCCAGGACGTGACCCACGTGATGAAATGCCAAAACCAATTCTTCGTACAGATGTATTGGAAATGAAAGATTTGACAGAAGGTATGGTCCTTAAGGGTACCGTAAGAAATGTTATAGATTTCGGTGTATTTGTTGATATAGGAGTTCACCAGGATGGACTTGTTCATATTTCACAGATTACCGACAGATACATTAAACATCCTTTGGATGCAGTTAAAGTTGGCGACATAGTAGATGTAAGAATTATGAGTGTTGACCTCGAAAAGAAAAGAATACAATTATCAATGAGGAACGTTAAATAATCATTGTATTTATAATAATTATTATGATAAAATATTTATATAATATAATGTAGACTGGAGTTAATTAATGCGTAAAATTAATTTAATTATATGTGCTGCACTCGCTTCGGCAATTATGTTTTCCGGATGCGGTTCCAATAAGGATAATGCTGCAGCCACCACAGAGAATAATACAGATTTTGAAACTGAATCGATTTATGAAGACCCTACGCTTGACGTCCTTCGTGAAAAAGCTGATAATGATGGATTTGTAATTGAAAATGGTGTTCTTAAAGCTTACGTTGGCAAGGACAGTAATATCACAATTCCTTCAACTGTTACTACAATTGGAGCAAATTCACTTTCAGGTGATATGGGATATGGAACTTCTATAGAAAGCATTATAGTTCCTTCAACGGTTACTACAATCGAAAAAAATGCATTTGCATTTACAGACGCCGATATCATTAAGATTGAGGAGGGTGTTACCACCATAGGAGATCAAGCCTTTTCAGATTCCTATATTTCTGAAATCTATTTTCCAGAATCTCTTACTAATATCGGAAAGGTTATTATGCAGACCGAGGAAGGTTTAAATGATTGCAAAATACATGTAAAAAAGGATTCAGCAATTGCTAAGTACTTTGAGAAGCAAATGCCTTATGGCACCAGCGAATTAATTTATGATTAGTGGAAGGAGTGACTAATATGATTGGTGGAATATACGGATACAGCAGTGGATATGGTAACTTTGTATACAACAATATCCCTGTTGACAGAATATCAGCTCTTAATGATAAAGAGCCTACTGATGCTCAATTAAAAGCTATGAAACGTTCCGGTCAGGTTGAATGTGACGAATGCAAGAATCGCAAGTATCAGGATGGTTCTGACGAAATGGTTTCATTTAAATCCCCAGGTCATATCAGTCCTTCAGCGTCTGGCAGCACAGTCAGAGCTCACGAGCAGGAGCATGTGGCAAACGCATATAAAAAGGCTGCTTCTGATAATGGTCAGGTTATGCAGGCAAGTGTTGCTCTAAAGACAGCTACCTGTTCTGAGTGTGGACGCACTTATGTATCAGGTGGTACAACAACCACTCAGATTAAATATGATGAATCGAGTCCTTATGCTATGAATCAAAAATCTGCTGATGAAAGCTACATTGTTGGTATGAACTTTGATCAGGCAGTTTAAAAAATACACCGAAGCTTTTTACATGCTTCGGTGTATTTTTATGTTTATCTTATTTCTCAAATAATTTGTCAATTATCTTGTGGCCTTCTGCAACGTAGTTCTTGCTTGCTTCTGCCTCTTTTTCATTGTAATTCCATGTTTCATTCTTCTCAGCTGTGCTATCATAAAGCATATATGGAACTGGATCTGATGTATGTGTTCTTACACAAATTGGAGTTGGATGATCTGGTAATACTATCATTCTAAAATCTACATTCTGTGCTTTGAGTCCTTCATATACAGGTTTGATAATTCTTCCGTCAAGATATTCAATAGCCTTAACCTTTCTCTCAACGCTTCCCTGATGTCCCATTTCATCTGGTGCTTCAACATGTATGTATACAAAATCATAATCGTCTTTTGTAAGGACATCAATTGCTGCCTGTGCTTTTCCTTCATAGTTAGTCTCTAACTGTCCGTTTGCACCTTCTACATGTATGTTCTTCATGCTTGCTCCAACAGCGATTCCTTTTAATAAATCAACTGCTGAAATCATTGCGCCTTTTTTATGATTCTTTTCTTCAAATGATGTAAGAATTGGCTTTGTACCAGCTCCCCAAAACCAAAGTGAGTTAGCAGGGTTAAGGCCTTTCTTCATTCTTTCAAGGTTAAGTGGATGATTTGCAAGAATATCATAGCTCTTCTTCATCATTTCTCTAAGTCCTGCATCTTCTGGTAAATACTCACCTATTACTCTTCCGAGTACATCATGAGGTGGTGTAAGTTCAACAACTTCACCTTTGTCCCAAATTGTAAGATGTCTATAGCTTGTTCCTACATAGAATTTGTAAATGTCATTTTCTAATTCTTTCTTAACTGCATCAAGTAAAATTGCAGCATCCTCTGTACTTATTTCACTTGCACTGTGATCAATGATTGTCTTCTCTTCATATGGCTTGTCATCATATGAAACAGTTACAATATTACATCTGATAGCAATATCTGTTTTTTTCATATCAACGCCGATGCTTAACGCTTCAAGTGGTGAACGTCCTGTATAATATTTCTTAGGATCATATCCTATAACTGATAGATTAGCTGTATCGCTTCCCGGCTTCATTCCTTCAGGAATTGTATGAACTAAACCAACTTCTGATTTCTTTGATAATTCATCCATCATTGGTGTCTTAGCGTACTCTAATGGTGTCTTATTTCCAAGTTCTTCTAATGGTCTGTCGGCCATTCCATCTCCTAATACTACTACATATTTCATTTCTGACCATTTCCTTTCATGTAAAAAAATTAGACTTCCATTCTTATTCTTGTGATAATACCTTCAACCTGTGCTGATGCTTCTTCATATTTCTGTTCTGTAATCTCTTCTGTAACAACAGCAAATTCATCTGAAAGCTCTGGTATCTTAACAACTTTTACCTTGCCAAATGCTTCCTCAATCTTGCTAAGCTTATCCTCAGCCTGTCCACTAATTCTAACGAAGAATTTCTTTGCTGAGTGCTTGATATCTGTTAATTCAAGTTTCTTGCTGCTCCAATGAGTCATAATGTTTGTATTTAAATGTTTAACTGCATCTACTATGTCAGAAACAACTGCACTGGCTGTAGGAAGCTTGCCTGCTCCACTTCCGTAGAACATAACATCGCCTAATACATTTCCCTTTACAAGGATACCATTAAATACTCCATTTACACTGAATAATGGATGTGTGCTATCAATCATAACAGGCGATACATAAGCGTAGAATTTATCATCTACTTTCTTAGTCTTACCAAATAGCTTGATTGCGCATCCCATTGCATTTGCATATTTGAAATCAACATCCGATATCTTAGTGATTCCTTCTGTATAAATATTTTCATAATCAACGTCTTTTCCAAAGGCAAGTGACGCAAGAATTGCTATCTTTCTGCATGCATCAAATCCTTCAACATCTGCCTCAGGATTTCTCTCTGCATATCCAAGATCCTGTGCCTCTTTAAGAACTACATCATATGCTGAACCTTCTTTTGACATCTTAGTGAGCATGAAATTAGTGGTTCCGTTAAGGATACCTGTAATTTCTGTTATTTCATCAGCTGTAAGCGACTGATTAAGTGGTCGTATAATTGGAATTCCACCACCAACACTTGCTTCAAATAAGAAGTTCTTGTTGTGTGCCTTAGCAATCTTTAATAACTCTGAGCCATACTTCTCAACCAGCTCTTTGTTAGATGTACATACACTCTTTCCTTTTTCCAGTGCTGCCTTAACAAATGTATAGGCTGGTTCTACTCCACCCATAACTTCTGCTATTATCTCTACTTCAGGGTCATTTAATATTGTATCATAATCATGGACAAGTATATCCATAACAGGATCACCTGGAAATTCTCTTAAATCAAGGACATATTTTACATTAATATCCTGTCCTGCCTTCTTGTTGATACTGTCCTGGTTAGTCTTGATTACCTCAACCACACCTGAACCTACTGTGCCATATCCTAATACTGCAACGTTAACCATAATTACCTCCACTATTCTCTCGCTAATATTTTTAAGTAATGAATTCCCTGGCCGGATTCTATATCTTCAATCATCTCTGATACATTAAGTGTGTCAGGCAATACGCTGACGCTCAATGTCAGCGATGCTACACCATTAATTGGTATAGTCTGATGAATTGTAAGAATATTGGCCTTGTACTCAGCAATCTGCTTAAGTACCTTTGAAAGTATTCCGGGTTCATCATCCATTTGCAGTACAAATGTTATTGTTCTACCTCTGGCATTATCATGAAACGGAAAAATGTCATCTTTATATTTGTAAAACGAACTTCTACTCAGTTCAACCTTATCAGTTGCTTCTTGAATAGTTAAAGCTCTCTCTGATTCCAAAAGTCTCTTAGCTTCAACAACCTTTAGCAAAACTTCTGGAACAGCTTTACGTCTAACTACGTAATATTCTGCTTTATCGCTCATAGACAACTCCTTCATTCTCATCATACTGTTCGTATCGGGAATACACTTGTTTTCCCTAGAGGGAATTTTACCACAGTTGCTCTATGCATGCAACCACTTTTTACTATTATATAAAGTAAAAAGCCGATATATATGTACATATATATCAGCCTTCTTCTAATTATTAAGCATTTCTTCCACTTCAGTTTTTTCTTCATCTGTTAGGATATTGTCAACATCAATTATTATTATCAGTCTTCCGTTAGCATTTACAACCTGCTTAACGTAGCTTGTATCCTTTCCTTTAATAATAATCGGTGCTTCGTGAATCATATCTGGTGAAATATTCTGAATCTCATCAACCATATCTACTTCGAGTGCAAGCAAAAAAGCATCTGTCTGTACGATTATTAGTTTAGTTTCATCTGTAGGCTCTACTTCCATGAGCTTGAATTTACTTCTTAGACTAAATACCGGAATAACATCACCTCTCAAGTTAATTATTCCTTTAATATGTCTGCCTGTATTTGGTACATTTACTACCGGCTGAAGATTCTCGATGCCTCTCACCATAGTAATATCTACACCATACTCTTCTTCCCCAACCTTGAACACTACTGGTTTGTAATCGGCCATACACTATACCTCCTGATTCCCAAGACTAATCCATTTAAGATATGCATTAATGAAATTATCAATACTTCCATCAAGCACACTTGCTACGTTGCCTATTTCTTCATTTGTTCTATGATCCTTAACCAGTGTATATGGCTGCATTACATACGACCTTATCTGGTTACCAAATCCATTGTCTTTTACTTCTCCTCTTATACCTGACACCTTGTCAGCATTCTGTGCCTGTTTCAAAATAAGCAACTTGGCTTTCAGCATCTGCATAGCCTTATTCTTATTCTGAAGCTGTGATCTTTCATTCTGACACTGCACAACTGTTCCTGTAGGTATATGAGTGATTCTTATGGCTGATGATGTCTTGTTGATGTGCTGCCCACCTGCTCCGCTTGAACGATAGGTATCTATACGAAGATCATCATCACTTATGTCTAATTCGATATCCTCTTCAATGTCAGGCATTACATCACATGAAGCAAAGGATGTCTGACGCTTGCCTGCCGCATTAAATGGTGATATCCTTACAAGCCTGTGAACACCATGTTCCGACTTAAGATATCCGTATGCATTCTCACCATTTATCTGCATTGTTATTGATTTGATACCAGCCTCATCTCCATCCAAATAATCAAGAACTTCAAAAGAATATCCTTTTTTGTCTGCATATCTCTGATACATTCTTGTGAGCATGGAAACCCAGTCACACGACTCGGTTCCACCTGCTCCTGCATGGAGTGTTAAAATTGCCCCGCAGTTATCATATTCGCCAGATAGAAGAGTGCTAATTCTAAGCTTTTCAAAGCTTTCCTTAAATGAACTTATCTCATTCTGTATCTCAGGAATAATCGTTTCATCTTCCTCTTCATAACCCATCTCTATCATAGTCTTAATATCTTCATACTGCGATTCAAGTGCTTTGTATTTTTCGGTGACAGCCTTAAGAGTGTTAATCTCTCTCATTGCTCTTCCTGATGCTTCTACATCATCCCAAAATCTCGGCTGTTCCATCATTGTTTCGAGTTCAATTATTCTGCTATTCTTATTAGCAAGGTCAAAGTGAATCCCTCAATTCAATTAATGGAGTTTCATAGTTATTCATATCAAACTTAAACTGATCTAATTCGACCATTAATCTCACCTTCTTCCACAACACTGCTTATACTTCTTACCACTTCCACATGGGCATGGAGCATTTGGATAAATCTTCTCTGCTGCTCTCTTCTTTGGTGTCTTTGCAGCACTTTCATCCTTGTTAGTTCCTGTTACCTTGGCAACCTGCTCTCTCTCTACCTTCTGTTCAACTCTTACATGCATAAGAAGTCTTACTGTGTCTTCTCTGATTCCCTGAATCATTCCACTGAACATTTCAAATCCACTCATCTTGTATTCTACTACAGGATCTCTCTGTCCATATGCCTGAAGTCCAATACCCTGACGAAGCTGATCCATATCATCAATATGATCCATCCATTTTCTATCTATAACCTTAAGAAGTATTACTCTCTCCAGCTCTCTAACCTGTTCTGCCTCTGGAAATTCTGCTTCTTTAGTTTCGTATAGCTTAACTGCTTCTTCCTTGATTCTATGCTTAATTTCGTCTTTTCTTATACCCTTAACATCATCAGGTCCGATTGGCTCGATTGGAATTATTGGAACAATAAGCTGATTGAGCTCTTCTAAATCCCACTCGCTTGATGGAATATCATCACTGAGGCATCCGTCAATTGTATTCTCAACAGTTTCTGTTATCATCTTGTATACAACATCTCTCATGCTCTCTCCATCAAGAACACGTTTTCTTTCTGCATAAATAATTTCTCTCTGATCATTATTAACCGCATCATATTCAAGAAGATTCTTTCTGATACCAAAGTTATTATTCTCTATCTTCATCTGTGCC
>CAZBKO010000095.1:0-8961 GCA_964492545.1 uncultured Lachnospiraceae bacterium | reverse complement strand
ATTAACCATATCTGTTCTTATATTGGGTTATGTTCTTATCTTAATGACATTGGAGATATGACCGGCCGGGGTAATGATAGCGCGGGAGGTATGGCGGCTGGGGAAGTGTATGGCGGCCGAGCTAGGTAATGATAGTACAGAAGAAATCACGGCCGGGGAATAGGTACCTGTTACGGTAGATAATCCTCGGCCGTGAAAAAAAGTTAATGTATAATTACATCATCAAGTGAATAATTTTTGGACATGACAATTAATGTGTTATCCTTGAAAAAGCTTTCAATTATAGAGTGTTCAATCTTTTTTCTACGTTCTAAATGTGTCAATAATCCATCAAGTCCTTTGAGAGCATGCGTTTTGCCATATGGAGAAGCCTCTATGTAACTGATCATCATAGGAAACCACATTTCATTTCCGTTATCATCAGAGCGTTCCTTGCGAATTATTTGAATATTATCATTAATACTATCAGAATCAAGATAAATAATTTGATAATCCTTGCCAGACAAAACATCATGTAATCTTTTGTAGAAATCAAGAATTTGTTCATCGGACATGCAAAGATAAAGCATTTGATTTTCAATTATATTTTGAAAAATTGAGCATTCAAATATTTGATTTGTACCATTCCATTTGGAATATCGAGTAAGTATTACCTGCTCAAATGCAGCTGCGTCAAGGTTTCCATTATATATCTCGTACTGCTCCATATATTTGTGAAAACCAGGCTCATCTGTTATTATTTTTGTGTAGCAGACAATGTAGTGGTCATCCTCTTGAATGGTATTATTTTGGATATCAATAACAAGTTGGGGATATTTAGCCAGAACATCAGCGTATTGAGACTCGGACAGATAGGCACACCAGGCAAGCTCAACTGGAGAGTAGTCACCTTCGTGCATCGGAAAATAACCGTTAAGCCTTTCGGATAAGCTACGTAAAAGTGTACTTTTTCCTGCACCCTGCAGACCTTCTATAAATATGTTCATTTATCAACACCTCACAATCTTTTGCATTTAGTATACCATATTTAGGTGCTGAAGATTGACAAATATCAAAAAAAATAGTCACGAATTATGTTTTCAATGGTGGTGATGGATAGAGGGTTATCAGCAGTTTCATAGCTAGTTATGAGATTGGCGCCTGGATAAATGTTGTTATGTGTGTAAAATTCCAGTTTGGAAAAGGCATTATGTGAATAGTCATCATTGTCAATCATGCCGAAGTGCTCCCAATAGTAAATTTTGCAGGTTTTCGGATGCATAATAGTGAAATCAGGATACATTATGGTGCCATCAGCAAGTACTAGTTCGCATTCATATTTAAATGGTATTTTGTAGGAAAAGAGTGATGTGTCTATCATAGATTCAGACTTGGAGCGCACATAATGTCCCGACAGTGTGCGGTGACAAAGATGTTCAGGGTGCCAAAGATTAGTATTAAATGGCTCATTAAGCCATTGTGAGATTGATAAATGATGTTGCGGATATATCAAATTGCTATGTTGAGATGTTTCGGTGAGTAAATTATAGTATGGCGAAGCTTCATCAAAAAAATTGTGGCTTCTATGGTTATGTGTTTCTATGCGTCTTATGCAGCTATCAATTACAGACAGCTCGTAACAGGCTTCATCAAGCAGTTGAGAAATGTATTTCTTATTAACAAGTGCTCTGGCGAGGTTCACATTTTCTTTGGCGAGATAAGTAGATGTCTTCCCATCGTTGTAGTACCATTTGCTATAGTCGCCATTCTTGCAGATATTAATAGAACCGGGCGGGCAGTCATTGAGCTGGGCGGTAAGCATACCAATCATCTGCTGATGCTCTGTCCTTCAGTTGTATAGTTGTTCTATATTCATAAAATCCCTCCTTGAAAATATATTTATAATATATTATACATATTTGGAAAATAAAATCAAGTATTTTTGAAAAAGTTCTTGCAATAAATTGCGTATTATGCTAAACTGTTGTTTCGTGATATATATTAAATTCCTTGTTCCCTGCATATCAGGGGACCAGAGACCATAAGGAGGTAAAGACAGCATGAACAAATATGAATTAGCAGTAGTTGTTAGTGCAAAGCTCGAAGATGATGAAAGAGCCGCTACAGTTGAAAGAGTTAAGGAATACATTACTCGTTTCGGCGGTACAGTAACCAACGTTGATGAATGGGGTAAGAAGAGATTAGCTTACGAAATTCAGAAAATGAAGGAAGCTTACTATTATTTCATAGCATTCGAGTCTAACTCAGATTGTCCAAACGAAGTTGAAGATAACATTCGTATCATGGAAAATGTAGTTAGATACTTATGCACAAGAGTTGAAGCATAGATTAGCTTAAGAAAGAGGAGATTGTATGAATAAAGTCATACTTATGGGTAGATTAACCCGTGACCCTGAAGTTAGATATTCCTCACAGGGCGAGCAGAATTTAGCAATTGCAAGATATACTTTAGCAGTTGATCGTAGAGGCAGACGTGATGGCGGAGAACAGACAGCAGATTTTATTACCTGTGTTGCATTTGGCAGACAGGGCGAATTCGCTGAGAAGTACCTTCATCAGGGAACTAAGCTTGTTGTAGAAGGAAGAATTCAGACTGGAAGCTATACCAACAAGGATGGCCAGAAGGTATATACTACAGAGGTTGTAGTTGAGAATTCAGAATTTGCAGAGAGCAAGGCAGCTGCATCTAACAACGGCAGTTATCAGGCATCAAGACCTGAGCCATCAAGTGCAGCAGGAGATGGATTTATGAACATTCCTGATGGAGTTGAGGACGAAGGACTTCCATTTAACTAATAATAATTTGAAGAAGGAGGCTGTTCACAATGGCATTCAATAAAGCTGAAAGAAGTGATTCTCCAATGAAGAGAAGAGGCGGACGTAGAAGAAAGAAAGTCTGCGTATTCTGTGGAGATAAGAACACTGGAATAGATTATAAAGATGTTAACAAGTTAAAGAGATATGTATCTGAAAGAGGAAAAATTCTTCCTAGAAGAATTACTGGAAACTGCGCTAAGCACCAGAGAGCTCTTACAGTAGCAATCAAGAGAACAAGACATATCGCTTTAATGCCATATACAATGGATTAATAATATGTAATTTAGCCACCGTGTGTATACACGGTGGTTTTTTTGCGTTTGTGCGCCAATTGAGTTGTTATTACATTGACCAGCGGTTATGGTATCGGCGTACTTGCTCCGGTTATCGGCGGTTGGAGGTTATAGTGCCGGAAATAACTGATATACCTGCGACCGGCGGATATGCTACAGGAACACTTGCCCCGGCTATCGGCGGTTGGGTAAATCTAGCAACGAAGAAGCTAATATACCCAAAAACAAGCAAAAACAAGCATCAAATCAATTAAATTGGAAAAATTCGAGAAATGAACATGAACTATGTCCAAAATAAAAAGAATTTTGGGCATAGAAAGCAAGTAAGATGAAAAAATACCCAAACTTGTGCCAGGCCGGCCGCCGGCGGTTATAATGCTGACACTAACTGATACATCTGCGGCCGGCGATTATGCTACAGGAGCACTTGCTCCGGTTATCGGCGGTTGGGTAAATACAGCAACGAAGAAGCTAATATACCCAAAAACAAGCAAAAACCAGTATCAAATCAATTAAATTGGAAAAATTCGAGAAATGAACATGAACTATGCCCAAAATAAAAAGAATTTTGGGCATAGAAAGCAAGTAAGATGAAAAAATACCCAAACATGCGCCAGGCTGGCCGCCGGCGGTTATAATGCTGACACTAACTGATACATCTGCAGGCCGGCGATTATGCTACCGTCACCCCGGCCGCCGGCAGTTATAGTGCTGGCACAAACTGATATACCTCCCCTGGCGATTATGCTACCGTCACCCCGGCCGGCAATTTCAATAAGTTATCCTATACAAATTCTTCTTATGTCGAAATATTAAGAAATCATTGTAAATCATTCGTGAAATATGTTATAATTTATTAAATATGTGTTGTCCCGGGAGGACGGAAAGGAGTATTATGAGGAAAAGGATAATGGCGCTAGTCTTAGCCGTGTTAATGATAATAGGAACATTGCCGGCCAATCAGGTACTAGCTGCTACAACGGAAGATAAGTTTAATTATACAATCAATGGAAGCAATGCAACTATCACAGGTTACACAAACAAGTCTGTAGGAGAATTAGTCATACCAGCTACAATTGATGGATTTACCGTAACAGAGGTTGCAGCAAATGCTTTCAGCTGGAACAACTACCCTAATCTTAATGAAATAACAGTATTGGGAGAGGACGTAGTAATAGGAGACAAGATGTGTGGATATGACGCATCTGGTTCAAGAAATGATCAGTTAGAATTATGGGGTGCTAAAGGAAGCACAATTAATACATATGCTGATTCAAAGCTATTTCAATTTAACGAAATAGCAAAGGGAATAACAGACATAACAACTGAGCAGGACACAAATGGCTGCTATACCGGAAGAACATTCACAGTCTCAGTAGACATAACAGATAAGACAAGCAGTGATATAGCTTGGTCAAGCGAGAATGCAGAGCAGGTAACAATCACACCATTCAAAACAGAAATCAGTGGAACAGTCAATAGAGCAACAGCAACAGTTCACATTCTTTCAAAAGGTGATGGAAGCTGCAAGATATACGCAAAGACAAGAAGTGGATATGTCAAAGAAATGACTCTTACATTACTGCAGTCAGCAAGCTCAGTAAATGTAGAAGCAGAGATATATTACTATGATAAAGATAGCAAAACATTTACTAAGGCAACTGATATTCCATCAACATACTATGCGAATGATATAGTAACCGCTGATGTTGGAACATATTTATGGTTCAGAGGCACAACAAGTGGAAGCGCAGATGATTACGCAATACTTGGAATTAGTGGTGGATTAGCAACATATATGACTCTGGCTAAAGATGAGACAGGCAACGATAGGGGCTTGTATGCTAATGCAAGTGACTCAATGGGATATATGTTTGCGCTAAATAATACAACAGGAAAATCATATACAGAAATATCTTATACATCAGCAGGTATGAATTTATCAAAATCAGTTAGAATTAAGATAACACAGCCTGCATTAGGATTTCAGATGAGCATTGGAGATATGCAGGTTGATGATGAAGGCGGATGTTTCCTGATACAGGGAGCGTCGGATATTTTAAGCGCAAAGCTGAGACCTAAAACTACAACAGATGAGGTTGAATGGTCATCAGACAACAGCGACGTTGCAACAATAGCTGAAGATGGTACAGTGACAACACATAACCATGGTACAGCAACAATCACATGCAAGATTAAGAACACATTAGGAAATACAAGAACACTAAGTCAGTCATTTGAACTGCTTGTAAAGGAAAAACATACATACACTGATATTTACTTCGTTGACAATGAAGTTGATAAGAACAAGATAACAGCCATGGATATGGAAGCTGGTACTACTAAGAAGCTATTGGTATCAGACAGCGTAGCAGCAGCATCAGGTTCAGAGGCTAACGAGCCAATTTTCTTCTCATCATCAAATGAGAAGGTTGCAAAGGTTGACAGTGAGGGCAATGTTACAACAGCTACAAATACAAATGGAACAGCTACGATTCAGGTAAGTACTGAGTCAGGAAAGCTTGGAGAATTGGTAATTACATCTTATGTTAAGGCAACAACTATCAATATCAATGGAACATTTACAATACCGGTTGGACAGAGCAGGACTGTATCATATACGCTCACACCATCCAACTCGCAGGAACAGATTACCTGGACACCTACTGACAAAACAAAAGTGTCCATAGTGGATAATGGAAATCAGACAGTTACAATAACTACTCTTGCGGCAGGAACTAGCACAATAGTAGGTGAAACAAAGTCAGGCGGAGCCAAGAAGACATTTAATGTGGTAATTCCCGCAGCAATACATATGGATACAATGGGCATTTCAGTAACTGATACGAGTTCATATTTAAGCACATATGTGGATGCTGAAGGAACAACAGTGTATAGAGTTGAAAAAGACAAAAAAATCATTTTAACTCCTACATTTACACCAGAGACAGCTAATGATGGATTATCTTGGACTCATATAGCAGATGATGCCTCAATTATAGAGACAAAAACAATTGAATCTAACCTTGAGGTTTCAGCTAAGGGCGTAGGTATAACAACAGTTACGCTTAATAACACCAATGGAAAGACAGCTAAATGTAAGATTGAAGTAGAGATACCATCTACTGCTCTTAGAATAACAACAACATCTGGACATACTATTTCAAATTGTACAGTAGCAGTTGGTGGAACAAATATAGTAAGAGCTATGCTTACACCATCTTATTCCACAGACAGTATTACATGGACAAAGAGTAATAACAATATTTCACTCAGCACATCCACAACTGTTACAAATGGAAATGTGATAATTTCGGGTTTGAGTACCGGAACTACAACACTTAGAGCAACATCTGAGTCAGGTCAGTATGCGGAGATAACAGTCACTGTTAATATTCCAACAACAAGTATTGACTTTATGGATGGAACAACAAGTCTTACTGAACTTTCTGTATTAAATGGAAGTACTAAGTCACTTAGCCTTAATACAGCACCTGCTAACACAACTGATACAACATACACATGGACATCAAAATATTCAAGAGTTGAGATAACACCATCAGCTGATGGAAAGACAGCTCAGGTTAAAGGAATTATAGCAGGTACAGATACTATAACAGTAACATCCAACTCAGGATTTACAAAGGCAATTGGTGTAACAATTCAGATACCGGCAGTTTCGATTGATTTTGCATGTACGCAGGTAACAATCAATAAGGGTTCAAAGGTTACGGCAACTGCAACGGTTGGACCAACAACAGCTAATGATGGTATTACATATACAACTAACAAGGATGGTGTAGTATCCCTTTCGCCTTCTGCAAATGGTAAAACTGTTGAGATAACAGGAATTGGAGTAGGAACTGTTCGTGTCACGGCAACAACAGGAAGCGGAATGACTGACTACATTGATTTTGAGGTAAAGACAGTCGATGCAAAGGCACTGGCTGTAACTGGTATAAATGCAAGCTACACATATAAAGGCAGTGCATGGGAGCCATTACCAACAGTCAAGTACACCAATGGAACAACAGTAACACTTACTAAGGGAACAGATTATGATGTAAGATATGAAAATAATACAGATGCATCAGAAACTGCCAAAGTAATTATTACCTGCAAAGGTAAATATTCAGGAACTATAGAGAAGATATTTACTATCAATCCTAAGACTAGTGTTTCATCTATGACATGTGAGACATCCAACACCAGAATATATGATGGTACAGCATTTAAACCGGAAATAATTATTAAAAATGGCAGCAATGTACTTGTTGATGGCAAGGATTACACACTTGTTTATGATGAAGCAATAAATGTGAAGTCAGGCTACAAAGTAACTGCTACATTTAAGGGTAATTACAGTGGAACAAGAGTAGCAACATTTAATGTCACAGCTAAGCCGGTGGCAACAGATTATGTTCTTGAAAGTGATTTCAGTGTGAGTGGAATCAGCACATCAGGATACACATACACAGGTAAGCCAATAACTCCAAACGTTGTTATTAAGGATGGAAGCAAGATACTGGCTAAGAATACAGACTATACAATAACATATAGCAATAACGTTAACGTATCCAAGGAAACATCAAAAGTAGTTGTAAGTATTAACGGAAAAGGTAACTATAAGGGAAGTGCAAAGATATACTTCACTATCAAACCTGCTTCAATTTCGAAGGCAACGGTAACACCAATTGCAGACAAGACATACACAGGAAATAAAGTACAGACAAGTATTGTGTTAAAGCTTGGAAGTACCACAGTTTCAACATCTAATTACACAGTAACATACTATAACAATGTTAACACAGGTAGAGCAACAGTTAGACTCGTAGGTAAAGGAAACTACACAGGCTCGAAGACAGTGTACTTTAAGATATTACCAAAAATGGTTTCAGGCGTTAAACAGACAGGAGCATCCAAATCAAGTGTTAAGCTTTCGTGGACACCATCTGCAGGCGCTGTATCAGGATACATGGTATACAAGTATTATCCAACAACCAAGAAGAGTACTTATGTTGGTGCAACAAATAAGACAAGCTACACAGTAAGCAGATTGTCATCAGGCAAGGATTATTACTTTGTTGTGCGTGCTTACAAGACAGTAGGCTCAGCTAAGTATGTTGGAGTTAATTCAACATCTACAATGGCGAAGACTTCAACAGCTGCAACTTCCATACGTAGTCTCAAATCAAGAAATAAGGGACAGGCAGTAGCTACATGGAAGAAGGTAACGGGAGCTAATCAGTATCAGGTATACGTATCAACTAATGGTAAGAAATACAAGCTTCAGACAACTACATCATCATTGACAACAACAATTTCAGGACTTAAGTCTAGAAAATATGTATATGTTAAGGTTAGATGTGTGAGAAATATTAACGGAAAGAGCTATACAAGTTCTTATTCAAAGGTAAAAAAAGTAAAAGTTAAATAATTTTTGACAGGAAGCAGCCAAACTCATTGCGGGTTTGGCTGCTTTTTTGGTAGAATGCAGCCTGAGCAGTATATTGTGCTCCGCCGGAGATAGCTTTCTTATAGGTAAGCACTACCCGGTCGGCGGTCATATTGCCGGCACAAACGGATGTATCTTGCGAGCCGCCGGCAATAACTTCCTTATAGGTAAGCACTGCCCGGTCGGCGGTCATAGTGCCGGCATAAATGGAAGCACCTTGCGTCCGGCGGCCGATTGGGTAAATATAGCAACGAAGAAGCTCATATACCCAAAAACAAGCAAAAACCAGCATTAAATCAATTAAATTGGAAAAATTCGAGAAATGAACATGAACTATGCCCAAAATAAAAAGAATTTTGGGCATAGAAAGCAAGTAAGATGAAAAAATACCCAAAC
>CAZBKO010000094.1:0-9172 GCA_964492545.1 uncultured Lachnospiraceae bacterium | reverse complement strand
AGGAGATATGAACAGCTTAAGAGGGAACTTGAAGAAATGGGTATGTTTTCTGCTGAGTACAAGAAGGCAATTCCCAAATATTCCTCAAGAGTTGGCATTGTAACGGCAAGAACCGGTGCAGCAGTTCAGGATATTATCAATATTTCCAAGAGAAGGAATCCATATGTTGAACTGATATTGTATCCTGCAATTGTACAGGGCAAGGAAGCCATGGCAAGTATTGTCAATGGAATCAGGTGTCTGGACAGAATGAATCTTGATGTTATAATTGTTGGAAGAGGCGGCGGTTCAATTGAAGACTTATGGGCTTTCAACGAAGAAATCGTGGCAAGGGCTATTTTTGAATGTAATACTCCTGTTATTTCAGCTGTTGGACATGAAACAGACACGACAATAGCAGATTATGTTGCAGATATGAGAGCACCGACACCTTCCGCAGCTGCTGAACTGGCAGTATATGAATATGAAAAGGTTAATGATGACGTTTATGATATTGAGAGAGAACTTAATAAAAGGATTAGAAATGTTATCTTGAAATACAGGAATAAGACACAGTATTATAGCTTAAGACTTAATAATTTGAGTCCAAAGAATATTTTATTATCAAAGATGCAGTATGCAGCTGATATTGAGACAAGACTTAACAATATAATGAACAAAGCTTTAATGGATAATAAGCATAAGCTGGCATTATATAGTGAGAGGCTTAACGGATTTTCTCCCCTGAGCAAATTATCTAAGGGCTATGCATTTGTATCAGATAATAAGGATAATGCACTAAAAAGTATTTCTCAGGTAAATGATGGCGATAATATTAAGGTTCATCTTGCAGATGGAACCATTTGTGCAAAGGTAACAGATGTTGATAATATAGGATTGGAGCATTAATATGGCAGAGAAGACTGTAACTTTAGAGGATTCGTTTCGTGAATTGGAGGAGATAATTGCTAAACTGGATAGCGATGATATATCTCTGGAGGATTCATTTAGTTTATATACAAAGGGTATGAAGCTTGTTAAGACATGTAATTCAAAAATAGAAAAGGTTGAAAAAAAGCTGCAGATAATTGGTGAGGAAGAGGCTGAAAAATAATGGATTTTAATAAAGAATTATCAGAGAGAATTAATATTGCACAGGATGTTATATATTCATATCTTCCACAGGAGGAGGGTAAACAGCATACTGTAATCGAGGCTATGAATTATAGTGTTAAGGCCGGTGGTAAGAGACTTCGTCCAATATTTATAATGGAATTTTGTAAGCTATTTAGTGGTGAATACAGTGAGGCTGAACCATTTATGGCTGCAATTGAATGCATACACACGTATTCTCTTGTTCATGATGACCTTCCGGCAATGGACAATGATGAATTAAGACGTGGAAAACCAACTACTCACATTAAGTATGGACATGCTATAGGTGTTTTGGCCGGCGATGGTCTGCTTAACTATGCATATGAGATTGTAGCCGGTGCTATAATTGCTTCGTCATCTCCGTACAAAGCAGCAATAGCATTTGATATGCTATCATCATTTGCGGGAATTTATGGCATGGTTGGTGGTCAGACCGTAGATGTATTAACTGAGAATAAGGTAAATGATAAGGATACATTAGATTTTATATATGAGCTGAAAACAGGAGCACTTATTAAGGCATCAATGATGATAGGTGCTGTGCTTGGTGGAGCAGATGAGGAGCAGCTTAATGTTGTTGAAGAGATAGCACAAAAGGTTGGTCTTGCATTTCAGATTCAGGATGATATTCTGGACCTTACAAGTACAACAGATGAGCTTGGCAAACCAGTATTAAGTGATGAGAAGAACCATAAGTATACTTATGTTACATTATTGGGAATGGATGCAGCTTCAGATTATGTTAATACATTGTCTGAATGCGCAATTAAGGATTTAAGAGATTTGGGACTTAATAGTGAATTTATAGAGGAACTTATTTGCTCATTAGTTGACAGAAGCAAATAATATGGTGAAATGATGTTACTGGATAGAATTAATAACATAAACGATATAAAGTTAATAGACAGCGAGGACTATGATAGATTAGCTCAGGAGATTAGAGATTTTCTCATAGAGAAGGTCAGCGAGCATGGTGGACATCTTGCATCGAATTTAGGAGCTGTTGAGCTTACTATGGCTCTTCACCTGGCCCTCGAGCTTCCAGAGGATAAGATTGTGTGGGATGTGGGACATCAGTCATATACACATAAGATTTTAACCGGAAGGAAGAAGGAGTTTGATACACTCAGAGAATATGGCGGAATGAGTGGATTCCCAAAGAGAAGAGAGAATCAATGTGATTCTTTTGATACGGGGCATAGTTCAACATCATTGTCAGCAGCTATGGGCATTCTAAGTGGAAATGCTATACAGAATATTGATTCAACAGTTGTGGCAGTTATTGGAGATGGTGCTTTGACTGGTGGAATGGCATTTGAAGCGTTAAACAATGCTGCTTCTCTTAAGAAAAATATGATTATTATTCTTAATGATAACAAGATGTCTATATCAGAAAATGTAGGTGGCTTGTCAACATATCTTTCAGATATGAGAACTGCTACAAGCTACAATAATCTTAAGGATGGTGTGGTTGAGACTCTCAACAGTATTCCTGTGGTTGGTGATAAGCTTGTAAGACAGCTTAGAAAGACTAAGAGTGGTATTAAGCAGCTTGTAATTCCGGGAATGCTCTTTGAAAATATGGGAATTACCTATCTTGGACCTGTGGATGGTCACAATATAGAGAAAATGATCAGGTTAATTAATGAAGCTAAGAGGGTGGATCATCCGGTTATTATACATGTTATTACCAAGAAGGGAAAAGGTTATCCATTTGCGGAAAAGTATCCGGCAGCCTTTCATGGAATTGGTCCTTTTGATATAAGCACTGGCAAGAGCGTAGCCAAGAAGGAAAAACTCAACTATACAGATGTATTTTCAAAGGCTATGATAGAATTTGGTGATAAATATCCTAAGCTTGTGGCAATAACAGCAGCTATGCCTGATGGAACAGGCCTAAAGAAATTTAAGCAGATTTATCCGGATAGATTTTTTGATGTTGGAATAGCAGAGGAGCACGCAGTAACATTTGCTGCAGGTCTTGCTACAACAGGAATGAAACCAGTGGTTGCGATTTACTCATCATTTTTACAGAGAGCATATGACCAGATACTTCATGATGTATGCATACAGGATCTTCCTGTTATATTTGCAGTTGACAGAGCAGGTCTTGTGGGAGAAGATGGAGAGACACATCATGGTATATTTGATTTATCATATTTGTCATGCATTCCAAATATGAATATATTTGCACCCAAAAACAGATATGAGCTTGTGAGTGCACTGGAATTTGCTATTAATTTCAATGGTCCATTTGCCATAAGATATCCAAGAGGACAGGCCTACAGTGAGCTTAAAGAGCAGATGACACCTATAGAGCTTGGAAAGAGCGAATACATCACTAAGGGTAAGGATATTGCATTACTATGTGTTGGCTCAATGGTTGATACCGGTATGCAGGTGAAGGATGAACTTTTTGCCATGGGCTATAGACCAACGGTTATAAATGCGAGATTTGTCAAACCATTGGATGAGCAGATTATTGATGAAATTGTTGTAAGCCATAAAGTAGTCGTAACATTGGAAGAAAATGTACTAAAGGGTGGATACGGCGAAAGTGTTCTCAAGTATATAACTAGCCGGAATTACCTTGTAAATGTAGTTAATATAGCTATTCCAAATAGATTTATTTCCCACGGAAAATCAGATATTCTCAAAAAGGAAATAGGAATTGATAAGGATTCGATTGTAAGAAGAATTCTTGAAAATATATAAAAAGGGATGATTAAGATGAAAGAACGATTGGATGTACTTCTCGTTAAGAAAGGTCTTGCTGAGTCAAGGGAAAAGGCTAAGGCTATAATAATGAGCGGTAATGTATTTATTAATAATAATAGAGAAGACAAAGCAGGTTCAACCTTTGATGAGAATACAGAGATTATTGTTAAGGGTAACACACTTAAGTATGTGAGCAGAGGCGGGCTTAAGCTTGAGAAGGCCATGGAAGAATTCGATGTAGTTCTCAAGGATAAGGTATGTATGGATGTGGGCTCTTCTACAGGTGGATTTACAGACTGCATGCTGCAAAATGGTGCAGTTAAGGTATATTCAGTGGATGTTGGTCACGGACAGCTTGCATGGAAGCTTAGACAGGACGAGAGAGTGGTCGTTATGGAGAAGACTAATATACGATACGTTGAGAGAGAACAAATTGATGATGACATTGAATTTGCATCAATTGACGTTTCATTTATTTCGCTTACGAAGGTGTTAGTTCCGGTTAGAAATCTTCTTGGAGAAAATGGTGAGATTGTTTGCCTCATTAAGCCACAGTTTGAAGCAGGTCGAGAAAAGGTTGGAAAAAAAGGAGTTGTGAGGGACAAGGCTGTACATGAGGAAGTTATTGAGATGGTTAGAACCTTTGCTCTTGAGAATGGATTTTTAGTACTTGACTTGGAATTTTCCCCTGTAAAAGGACCTGAAGGAAACATTGAATATCTTATGCATTTAAGAAAATGTGATGGAGAAACAATAGATGCAATAGGAAGTGACAGGGTTCACGAAATTGTGATCATATCACATGAAACATTAGATAAGTAGTATGCAGGAATGCTCCAAAATGGAGGTAATTATGAAGAAGTTCTATTTGATAACAAATTATGATAAGGATTCACAGCTTAGTACAACACGTCAAATAGTTGATTATATTTCAAATGCAGGCGGTACATGCAAATATCAGACTGTTTTTAGTAATGAATGCAACAAAGTTAATACGGATGATATTTCAAAGGACACGGAATGTATTCTTGTTCTTGGAGGGGATGGTACCTTAATAAAGGTTGCAAGAGATACGGTTGGCTTTCATGTTCCATTAATTGGTATCAATTTTGGTAATCTGGGATATCTGGCTGAAATTGAAAAAAATGATATAGAGACCACAATTACACGTCTTATGGATGATAAGTATCAGATTGAGAGAAGGATGATGCTTCATGCCGATGTACATAGAAACGGAGAAATCATTCATAAAAGTGTTGCCCTCAATGATGTTGTGGTAAGTAAAAGTGGTAATTTGAAGGTACTGGAATTTAATGTTTATGTAAATGGACAATTCATTAACAAATATTCAGCCGATGGAATGATTATTTCCACGCCTACAGGCTCAACAGCTTATAATCTTTCGGCAGGCGGACCAATTGTTGAGCCATGTGCAGATATTATAGTTCTCACACCTGTAAGTCCACATACACTTATCTCAAGAAGTGTAGTTCTTTCAGCTGATTCGACAATTGAAATCGAGATGTGCAATGACAGGACAAATGCAAATAATCAAAAATATGTATATTATGATGGTGATGATATTTGTAATCTTTGTTCCGGAGATAAGATTACAATAAGAAAGTCAGAGCAGTATACAAGAATTGCCAGACTCAGTGAAATAAGTTTTTTTGAGACATTACAGAAAAAAATGAGTAATAGATAAGGGAGCGACAAGATGAAACTTGACAGACATAAAAAAATAATTGAAATAATTAATAGCGAGAATGTTGAAACACAGGAGGAGCTTGCAGAAAGGCTTCAGCAGGCCGGATATAATGTGACTCAGGCGACTGTATCAAGAGATATAAGGCAGCTTAAGCTTTCTAAGGTAGTAGTTGAAGGAAAACAGCGGTATGCAGTTATGCAGCATGGTGTTTCTGATATGAACGATAAATATTTACGAATATTAAGTGATGGACTGGTTTCAATGGATATGGCTCAGAATATTCTTGTTGTGAAGACTGTTGCAGGTATGGCAATGGCTGTTGCAGCGGCAATTGATGCACTTGGCTGGAATGAAATTGTTGGATGTATAGCAGGTGATGATACAATAATGTGTGCAGTTAGAAGTGTTGACGATACAATACTTGTAATGGATAAGATTAACAAAATGATAGGCTCAAAGTAGAATAGCCATAAGTATCAATTCAGGAGAGAATATGGTGATACTTAAGGAGGAATAATATGCTTGTAAACGTAAATGTTAAAAATCTTGCACTCATAAGAGAGGCAGAGATAAGCTTCGATAAAGGTCTTAATATACTAACTGGTGAAACCGGTGCAGGAAAATCAATTGTTATCGGTTCAATAAATATTGCTCTTGGTGGCAAAATTACAAAGGATATTGTAAGAGAAGGAGCACCATTTGGACTAGTCGAATTATTATTTGATATTGAAGATAAGGCTACAGTGGAAAAACTAAGGAAACTTGATGTGGAATTAGAGGAAGGTCGAGTTATAATTTCGAGAAAGATAACAGGTGGAAGAAGTACAATCAAAGTAAATGGAGAGTCTAAAACTGCTGCCGAACTTAGAAAAATCACTTCTTTGTTAATTGATGTTCATGGTCAGCATGATCATCAGTCTTTATTAGACGAGTCTAAGCATATGGAAATCATAGATAAAATGGGGCATGAATCCATATCGCCAATTGTTGAAAAAGTAAAAAAAGCGTATGATGAGTATAACTCGATTGTTAAGGAAATTGAAGCTTATGGAATGGATGAGGAAGAACGACAAAGGGAAATATCATTTGCACAATTTGAAATTGATGAAATAGAAAATGCAAATCTTGCAGATAATGAAGATGATGAGCTGGAAGAGGAATATAAGCTTCTATCAAATGCTGGAAGAATAATTAATTCATTTTCCAGTGCCTATAATGTTATAGAAGGCGATGACAGTGGAAATGTATGTGATCTTCTTGGAAATGCATACCGTGATATATCAGGAGTAATGACATACGATTCGAGATTATCTGATTATGCAGATAGAATGTCAGAGCTTGAATCGTTATCAAGAGATTTGGCAGCAGATATGCAAAGCTTTGTAGAGAACATGAATTTCAGTGATGAAAGACTGAGTACAGTGACTTCAAGACTTGATATTGTAAACAGGCTTAAGCAAAAGTATGGAAATTCAATAAGCGATATTTTAAGCTATTGTGAGGAAAGACAGACATATCTTGAAAAGCTTGTAAATCTTTCGGAAGAATTGAATAATGCAAAAGAAAGATATGCAGTTGCTAAGAAGAATCTTGATGCTCTGTGTGACAGGCTTACAAAAGAAAGAAAGCATGTAGCATCAAAACTTAGTAAAGAGATAATTGATGTGCTTAGTAATCTGAACTTTTTATATGTTGATTTTAAAGCAGAATTTGAAAAAAGTGAGCATTATTCATCAAAAGGAAATGATATAGTCAGATTTAAGATAACAACAAATCCGGGAGAACCATTAAGACCGCTTGCAAAGGTTGCTTCAGGCGGTGAGCTTTCAAGAATAATGCTTGGCCTTAAGACTATAATGGCAAAACAGGATGAAATTGATACATTAATATTCGATGAAATTGATACGGGAATTAGTGGAAGAACTGCACAATTAGTGGCCGAGAAGATGAATCTTATAAGTAGAAATCATCAGGTAATATGTATTACACATTTACCACAGATTGCTGCAATGGCAGATCATCATTATCTTATTGAAAAAAATATTGTTAGTGATGAAACAGTTACCTCCATAAATAAATTAGACGAAGACAATTCAATAAAAGAGCTCGTAAGAATACTTGGCGGTGCCAAAATATCAGAGACAGTTTTCACCCATGCAAGAGAAATGAAGAAAATGGCAGTGGAAACAAAATTATCCCAGTCTTAAAGTTAAGATAACGCACATACTAAAAGAGAAATGAGAAATCATTTCTTTTTTTGATTTGAAAAATAATCGTGGAGGCGTTATGTATGAATAGAAAATTTGTGTATAGAAGAGTTTTAGTTATGTTGCTTGTAGTGTCTGTGCTATATACGGGATATTTTGTTTATTCAAAGTTCAATGATGCCATTCCAGACAGAATATGTACTTTTGCAGACGAGAGAGAAAATATAGGTTTAGAGCTTCCCATAGGTGCAACATTGAGTAAGGATGAAAGTACTCAGGCATCAATTAATGGAGGCGATAAGTATATACTGAAATGTAAGCTTTTTGGCGTGATTGATTTCAAGGATATAGAAGTAAATATAATTGATACTAAAAAGGTGGTGCCTTGTGGCTTTCAGGCGGGTGTATATTTAAACTCCAACGGAGTAGTAGTTGTCGATATTTCAAATGTATTATGTGATGATGGTCTGACATATGAACCGGCTCTTGGAAAGCTAAAGGTTGGCGATTACATTATGAAAATAAATGATATTCCTGTTGTGAATAAGGAACAAATGACGTTTTTAATAAACAGATATGGCGGGGATGAGATGAAATTTACTGTATATAGAGAAGAAAGAGTTGTAGAGGTACGTATAGATGCTGTACTTGATAAGGAATTCACATACAAGATAGGAATATGGGTTAGAGATGATTTGCAGGGAATTGGAACTATAACGTATATGACAAATTCAGGAGAATTTGGAGCACTTGGCCATGGTATAAGCGACTCAGATACAGGTGAACTGCTCGATTCAAACGAAGGAAAATTATATACTGCATATATATGGGGAATAAAGAAGGGCTCAAGCGGAAATCCCGGTGGTTTATGTGGTGTTATTAACTATGGTGATGAAAATCTACTGGCAGATATAAACAACAATACAGAAAATGGCATATTTGGAAATGCAAGAGAAGCAATGATTAGCCGATGTAACGGATATGAGCAAATGGAAATTGGTTTAAAACAGAGTGTTCATAAAGGAAAGGCTTATATAAGATGTGAGATAGATGGAGAATTAAAGGATTATGAGGTGGAAATAACAAATATAAGAATTAATGATAGGTCAAATAAGGGAATAGTTCTTAAGGTTACTGATAAGGAGCTCCTTAGAAAAACAAATGGAATAGTGCAAGGGATGAGCGGCTCTCCTATAATTCAGGATGGCAAACTCATAGGTGCAGTTACACATGTATTTGTAAATGATCCAAGTAAAGGCTATGGTATTTTTGTAGAGAAGATGCTAGAGCAGAGATAGATTTTCTTAATATGTATTCTGAATTATAACGTAAATTTAGCATCAGGCCATAACAGTAGATGAAATCGCATCTTATGAAAAGAGCTATTTTGAGTGCATCTTACAGG
>CAZBKO010000093.1:0-9457 GCA_964492545.1 uncultured Lachnospiraceae bacterium | reverse complement strand
ACTGTGGCAGTTCAGCTTGAAAATACATTAATTTTACTTACAGCGAAAATAATTCGTCTTAATTACTTCTTGTTTTCGGCTTTATTCTATATTATAATATATGTGTATAATTAGATTTTTGCAAAGGAGGTGTTTCTATGATTAACAGTGTTTACGACTATTACCTAACCACATATGGCAATAAGCAGGTTAGTAAGAATGATACTCACAAGAAAAGTGAACTAAGAAGTGTATATAATAATATTGTTAAATTAAGTAGAAAGTCTCCTCTTTATAAATTAAATGCTACTGAAGACATTCAGAAGTATGCTATAGATTTGAAAGAAACCGCCAGAGGTCTCAAAAATGTTGCTGAATCTTTTGATTCTTCAATTGATGACAATGAAGGCTTTTTTAAGAAAAAAGCTTATTCTTCCAACGAGGATGTGCTTGATGTTAAGTACATTGGTTCTGAGGCACCTGATAATTCAGATGATACAATTTCCTTTACCGTTGAGAAGCTGGCCGCCCCCCAGATTAACACAGGTGACTATCTGACAAACAGCTCCTGCTCATTGAAGGAAGGTGCCTATTCATTTGATTGTAAGATATCCGGTAATACTTACGAATTCCAGTTCAACATTAACCGCGGCGAATCTAACAGTGATGTCCAGAACAAGCTTGCGAGACTGTTTAATAAGTCTGGTATAGGCTTGGAGGCACGTGTAAATGAATCTTCGTCCGGCAATACATCATTGGAAATTCGTTCTTCTGCCACAGGTGTTATGAATTATGAAGGTAATACTTTTTCAATTTCACCTAATGATAGTAATAATTCAGCCAATGCTGTTAAATATTTCGGAATCAATAATATAAGTAATATGCCGGAAAATGCTGTTTTTACAGTTAACAGCAACACCAATTCATCTGCTTCCAATACATTTACCATTAATAAGCAGTTTGAAATCACCTTAAAGGATACAACTGACGCAGATGACTCACCAGTTACCATTGGCTTCAAGCATGATATCGATACTTTTATGGATAATGCTGATAGTCTTATAAGCAGCTACAATGATATGCTTTCTTTGGCAAATGAAAAAGCTGATGATTCCTATGATGGTTCGAAGCTTATACGTGAAACGAGAAGTCTTTCCAAGAGACATTCAACAGACCTTGAATCCTCAGGAATTACAATTGATGACAAAGGTTACTTATCTCTAGACAGAGCTTTACTTACTCAGTCCTTTGAGGAGGATGGCATAGCATCAATTAATCAAAAGCTCTCAAGTTTCAAAAAGGATATACTTTCACGAGCTGACAGCATATCCCTTAATCCTATGAATTATGTTAACAAGACTCTTATATCATATCCTAACCCAACCAAGTCATATGCCAATCCATATATGACTTCTATCTATACAGGTATGATGTTTAACAGCTATATATAGCATCCACTACGCAAGAATATTTAATAATGTCTTTATTACATATTCCTGCTGTTCAAGTGTAAGCTCTGGATACATTGGAAGACTTATGGCTCTTTCATAGTATTCCAGAGCATTTTTGCATTCCGGCATATCCATATTGTGCTTCTTATAGTATTCCTTATAATATGGTTGTGTGTTCACCGGGATGTAATGAACATTCACTCCAATTCCTGCTTCTCTCAAGGCATCAAACACTTCTCGTCTATTATGATTCTTAATCTGAACCACATATAGATGGTAGCTGTTATGACAGCCCTCCTTTTGAAAAGGTGTGATTATATCAGAATTATTCTCAAATGCCTCATCATATCGCTTTGCTATTTCTCTTCTTCGTTCAACAAACTCATCAAGTCTGTTCATCTGCGATATTCCAAGTGCACATTGAACATCCGTAATTCTATAATTGTATCCCAAATCTATCTGTTGATAATACCATGGCCCATCACATTTTGTCATTAGTTCTTCAGCTCTGGTTATTCCATGGGTTCTGTACAGCATCAGCTTATCATAAAGCTCTTTATTGTTGGTCATAACCATACCGCCCTCAGCAGTTGTTATATGCTTTACAGGATGAAAGCTAAAGGTTGTCATGTCAGAAATACTTCCTATTCTCCTTCCCTTATAATCTGCTCCCAATGCATGTGCAGCATCTTCTATCACCAACAATCCATGTTCTTTTGCTATGGCATGAATTCTATCCATATCGCATGGCTGGCCTGTAAAATGTACTGCCACTATAGCCTTTGTTCTATTAGTTATCTTTCTCTCAATATCATCAGGATCTATATTGTAAGTATCCGGGTCTATATCTGCAAATATTGGAGTTCCTCCACAGTACAGCACACAGTTGGATGATGCTACAAATGTAATTGGTGTTGTTATAGCTTCATCTCCAGGACCAATGCCTGCTGCCATGCATGCAATGTGCAGCGCTGCTGTACCATTTGATACTGCAACTGCGTACTTTGCTCCAACATGCTTAGCCACCTTTTCTTCAAATTCATGAACTTTAGGTCCGGTAGTCAAAAAATCCGATTTCAGTGTATCAACTACTGCCTGTATATCTTCTTCATTTATGCTCTGTCTTCCATATGGTATATACATATTAATCTCCATTCCGAAGCATTCGGTGATGCTCCGCACAAATAGTATTTAATTCTTTATCTCATTTACAAACTCAATAATCTCATGAGCTCTATTTGCCCATGTATGCTTACTTTTAGCTTTAGCATAGCCATTTTCTGCAATTGCAGCTGATGATTCTGTGTCATTTAGAATTGCTTTGACTTTAGCCGACAGGTTGCTCATAGAATAGAATACGATATCTTCCCCATCAGTAAATTCTCTTCTCAAATATTCACTTTCATCAGTCAGACACACTGCTCCTGCCATCATAGCATTGAAAACTCTCTCATGCGTTCCATCCTTGTACCATGGCATAACGTTTAAAACAATTTTTGAATTTGCCATAAGTTCCATACACTGCATTGGCTCTAACGAGCCACCAATTATCATATTTCCAGGATTTGCACATTTAAACTTGTTCCATCCATTTCCGAATACGTTGACTTTGATTCCACTTTTCATAAGGCCGATTAAGACAATATTACGATGCAACGCCCTTATATACTTATCAGCAAGTGCTCCAAGCTCCATATACATTTTAAATTCATTATTACTTAAGGAGATGTCATTAGCTGCAACAAAATGCTCAAGTCCCTGTTCAACTGTCACATTCTTGTCCTGTATCATCTGCTCAATGATATTCATTACACATACCTGACCCATTCTTGGCAGCTGTCCTACCTGCTTAAGTATCTCCTCAGGGTCACAATATGAACCCAAAAACAGAATATCTATTTTTCTATCTGCAAAAGGTACGATTTGGGTTTCATCTACACCAATTCCTCCATGAGGAAGCATTCGTACATTCTTAATATGTTCATAATGCTTCTTAATATATTTCTCATGATTGCCATCCACTACTAATACATTGTAATTATTGAGTTTGGCATCAAGTCTGTCATTAAAATATAAAGGATGGTCTACAAGCATAGTTACAAATGGACACTCAAAATCATTCTGCACATATGTCCCATCCTCGTATTGGGTATTTGCGAGAATACCATCCATTGAAAAGATAAAATCATATTTATTCTTTCCGGCATTCATAAGCATTCGCTCAGCTTCCTTATCCCTGCCATTTACAGCTACAACATTGTATCCCATAATTTCCCAGGATGTTATAAGCTGCTGTGCAAATGTAACAAGTGACTTGTATGATGAATTGCCATAATACACAAGTATATTTCCAAGTCGTCCAATTCTCTGATTCTTCATGCCATTAATAAATGCGCCACCTGATGCATTTATGAATTCTATGTCATGTTCCTTCTCAATTCGTCTCTCAATCCATTTTCTGTAAATATCCAGATTCTTTCTTGTAGAAATAGGATTACCATTGACATCCATTACAGTTCTGAATTCTCTGCTGTCAACAGCGTCTCTTCCTCCGGTTCCCTGTGCATGGCTCTTGTTGTTGATATATGCCAAATCAAGTCCCAGGCATATTATCTTCGAACAGCCAAGTCTTATACACATATCCATTATCACTGTTGCAACCGAGCCACCTGTGCTGAACAGCATATTGCTGCTATCCTTAGCTATTTCCTCTGCATAATTATATCCCTCCTGCAAAAGTATATAATTATCACCTTTATGTGATTCGATAACATTATGTGCTGCTGTTGATACATAAATCAGTGGAACACTATTTAATGCCTCGTTCTTAACTTCATTGGATATATTGGTCTGTGCATCACTTACCACCATATAATCCGGCATAATCCCATTATTAATTAAGAAATCTGCCACCGAATACACCGCTACAATAACAACCTTGTCTCTTATTCTCTTAAGAGCTTCAATATCATCATTGAGGGATGGTCCTCTAGCTACAAGTACTGCTGCCTTTCCTTCAAATCTGCTCTTGAGTGTATCAACATTAGGATGTCCTGCCTGTATATTCTTCTTAAAATTAGCATCTAAAAACTTCTTTTGATTCTTGATTGAACTTATATTCAAAAAGTACTCTTCTAATTTCTCACGTACCATTTCATTGGAAATGTTGTTCAGCGATGGCGTATGTACTAAGAATTGAGTTGAATCATCTATATTTTTTAGCCTGTCTCTAATTTGGCTAAAGTCAAGATCTTCTATTATGGTGACATTCTTAAATATTTTTTTTGACATATCAACAGCACCATATTCATCAGCTAATTTGATAACTGCCGAATCGCTTTCATAAACAGTGATCTTTGCATCAGGTGCAGCGACTGCCATTGCCTTGATGTGATAGCCCAAGCCAAGACCATACACAATATAAGATTGTGTTTCATCCTGAATATACTGATCAGCAAAAAACATTCCCTCTCCATAAGGGTTATTATTACTGTTAAGATACATATCCCTATCATTGGAAATTATATGAATTGTAAATGAACCAACCGAGGTATACTCCACTGAATACTTCTTGCCTTCATACTCGCAGTCAGCAATTAGTCCACTTCCATTTGTTAAAAGCATAATCATATTCATCTGAAGCTTCAGTAATCGTGGAATCCAGTTACATTCCAACAAATCAGCCAAAAGAACATAATCTTCTTTTTCCTGTGCTTCCATCGTTTCGTTAATTACAGCAATCCAATCATCTTCATTGACTATTTCTTCGTGTTCATTGAAAATATCCTTATTGCTTAAGATTACTTCTAAAACTCTGCTAAAGCTTCCAAATATTTTCTTTACCTGAAGATTCCCATCGAAATAGTTCTGTTTTCTAAAGCTTCTCACTGCATATTCAATCTGTTCAATTATATTTCTATTGCTCTGAATTAACTTCTGCATTATGCCACTCCATTCATCTTATTAACTATTCTATCAGCTCCGTCGCCATCCACAATACTAATCATCCTGTCAGATAGGAATTTTCTCTTATTCTTATCACACATAAGCTTATCAACAGCATCGACAATGTCATCTATTATGTCAGTATTATCCCTGGCATCACCAACATATTCCATGCAGGTATTTCCCATTTTTTGTGCAAATGCCACCTGATTGTCTGCAAATGAAAAGCATACGGTCGGAACAGCACAGGCACATAGCTCAAACAACGTAGTTCCTGCTGCCGACACAGCCAAAGCAGCTGATTTCATAAGAAGTGACATATCCGATACATTTCCACATATTGTAATATTGTCTCCGCAGCATTGTCCTGTCAGCTTTGAAGATACTATAGTAACCTTATATTGTGGTCGTATTCCAGACAACATTTCTGCAAGTCTGCCTGCTACATTGTATGTATCTGTACCTCCTGTTGTAATCAAAACATCAATTACATCATGCGTACCTGTTACATTCTTAAATTCACCTCTAAGTGGAACATACTCTGTTCCTATCAGTAATTCTGTAGACATATTCTTATAGATGCTCATAATCTTTTCCTTGGAAATCCAGTTTCCATATGCAATAATTCTGTCCACCTCATATGCGCATTTGCAAAAATCATCTATATATGTTACCGATACGAGCTTATTTAGCATACTAAGGTATCTTGAGGTGGCGCTATATGAATCAACAATAATTCGTTCTACAGAATTGCATTGAATCACCTTTGAAATATCATCGATTTCATTTTCCAAATCATCCCACTGTGTGTTGAGAATTATGGAATTATATCCCCGCTCATTCAGAAATTCCTTAGCTGTGTCATCTGAAAGTACAAATGTGCTTTCTTCTCCAAGTCTCCTAAAGGCATCTGCAATAGCAATGCATCTCATTACATGCCCCGATGCAATTGTTGCATTCATATCTGTTCTAAAATACATTGACTGCTCCTATTTTCTAATAAGTTCCCACTGCATTGGTGTTCCACGCTCGATGTCACACGTAACTCTTTTTCCTAATATCTCTTCATAGTATTTGGTATGCATTCCAAATCCCGGTCTGATTGAACGTACATTATCTTCCGTTATAACATCCCCTGCTTTCATATCTTTAATTACAAATAAAGATCTTGAATGCTCTCTGCTCTTTATCTGTTTATCTGTTAAATCATAGGTTACTTTTCCAAGAGCGCTCTCTACTTTTCTTATATTCTCTACCATTCTCTTAAATTCTAAGGGTTCCATAGAAAATGCACCATCCGGACCTCCATCGGCCCTGCACAATGTAAGATGCTTTTCAATGACTTTTGCTCCCAGTGGAATGCTTCCAACAGCAACAGCATCCCCCATTGTGTGATCCGAAAGTCCTGTGATGATGTTGTATTTCTCAGCCATATCCGGAATAACTCTTAAATTAATATCGGAATATGGTGAAGGATATGCTGATGTACACTTAAGCAATATCACATCTTCATTGCCTTCCTCCCTGCATGTTTCAAGTGCAAGCTCTATATCTTCAGTATATGCAATACCTGTTGACATAATTATTGGCTTATGCAGTCTTGCAATCTTTCTAATAAATGGAATGTCTGTTATCTCAAAAGATGCAACCTTATATGCAGGTACATCCATCTTTTCCAAAAAGTCTATTGATGTAAGATCAAATGGCGATGAGAAGCAAATAAGCCCAAAATTCTCAGCAATCTTTTTAAGTTCCGGCTGCCATTCCCATGGAGTATAAGCAGTCTGGTACAGCTTATGTAATGTTGTTCCATCCCAAATTGTGCCTTGTGTTATCTGAAAATACTTATTATCACAATCCATTGTAATTGTATCAGGTGTGTATGTCTGCAGCTTAATTGCATCTGCCCCTGCACTCGCTGCAGCTTGTATTATACTCACCGCCCTGTCATATTTCATCATATGATTAGCCGACATCTCCGCTATAATAAAAGCCGGTGAATCCTTATCAATTAATCTGTGGGCTATCTGTATTGAAGTATTCATAATTTTCTCCATTCCGGACTTATTCCGTTTTCTGAATTATATCGTTATTAATTGCTGCTATCTGTGGATTCTCATCTAAAAATCTCACTATTTCTTTGGATGTTACATATTCATCATTAAAATTATCATAAATTGCCTGTACAAGCTGATAATCCTGCGGTGTATCCACACATAATCTATAATCCTTACAATAGAAATCGCTTCCTTTAACATATCCAATCTTGAATTCTTCAGGATGCTTATACATATAGTATGTAACATGTTCCTTGTAAGGTGAATCGCCCTCAATTGACCTGGTTATCTCATATACTCTAAGCATAGCCTCTCTAGTAAATACCTCTACATCAAAGCCTCTTATAAAGGTCTCCGGAACGTCAAGTCTTACATAATCAAAATCATTCATCTTAAAGTAAGTAACAACATTGTCTATTATTGTCGGATCAATAAATGGACAGTCTCCTGTAATTCTTATAATAATATCTCCATGATATTGTGCTTCGCAGTCCACATATCTCTTCAGAACATTCTGCTCATCTCCACAAAATACCGGCCATCCCATTTCCTTCAAATATTCTACCATTACCTTTTCGGATGGCTTATCTGATGTTGCCAGCACTACTCCATCAACTGTGTCGCTTCCTGCAACTCTTGACAACGTGTGTTCAATTAATGGCTTGTCACCAAGCTGTTTCATTACTTTCCCCGGTAACCTTTCTGAGCCCATTCTGGCCTGAATGATACAAAGTACTTTATTATATGCCATATTGCTGACCATCCTTTCTAATTGAGACTATTAATGTCCTAAACATATTGCAATATTTCTTCCAATGAGTATATATCCTTGTCCGCCTCATAACCAGCTTCTGCCTTCAGCTTCATATTATCGCCCATCTCTCTGATAATTCTTATGGTATGCACACCTGCTAACCTGGCACCCACAAAATCCTTCCTCGGATTATCTCCAATATACACACATTCTGATGGTTCCACATTCCATTTGCGTATAATCATCTCATATGGTATTGTCGACGGCTTAGCTGCATTCTCATAATCATCGGTTACTATTATTTCGTCAAATTCATCTCTAATGTTAAGTCCATTTATCTTATTATGTTGAACCGTTCTGCATCCGTCAGTTATTATTCCCAGCTTAACTCCGCAATTTTTCAGAGAACTGATTGTGTTACGGGCATCATCATATACCTTCAGTTGTGGCTTAGTGCTTCTGTATATATCAACTAAGGTTCTAATATCCTCGTCCAATCTATTATCTTCTATAATATGGTTAAATATCTTACCTCTTCCTTCAGCTTCAAGATACTTCATACATTCGCCATATGTAATATCTGAATCAATATGAAACCTATTTTCAATATAATTGCTTACATGTCTAAATGCCTGTTTCACATAGTCAAGTTCATTATATAATGTATCATCTAAATCAAATATAACTCCACTAATCATATTTACCTCTATGCAATTAAGTCATTGCTTATATTTTTCAACTATTTTCTTCAATCTACTATTCTCTTCTTCTATTTCTTTCAACTGACTTAACACATTTCCTAATTGCTTGTTAATTTCTTCCTGCATCTTCTTGGTCTCTGCCTCTACTCTCTTCTCGACTTCTTCATCTACTCTCTTCTCGACTTCTTCATCCACTCTCTTCTCGACTTCTTCATCTACTCTCTTCTCGACTTCTTCATCCACTCTCTTCTCGACTTCTTCATCTACTCTCTTCTCGACTTCTTCCTTCACTCGCTTCTCAATTTCTATTTCAACCGGTAATATTAATGACTGATCCATAATTTCATCCACATCCTCCATTTCATCATAGTTGGAATACAGATAATTATATAAGGTCTGCGTCAAGCTTATTAGCTTCGTTGCATCCTCAACTGTTATATTGCCAACCAATCGATTCTTATTGATGCTTTCAATTATATCATTTCTAATTATGGATTTCAATTGTTCCTTATGTTCCGATAGCGTAAATTTACTGTAGGAATTAAATAGGTAGATTTCACCTGTGATGTG
>CAZBKO010000092.1:0-9594 GCA_964492545.1 uncultured Lachnospiraceae bacterium | reverse complement strand
TAAAGCTAAAATCAAAATTCCAATCAAATAAACGGTTGATTTTTCAGCAGCTTCGATGGCAATTGACAGAGAGGTTTTTTCATGTCATCCACCTAAAGTAGAAGCAAAGGTAAGGAAAATTATTGATGAATTTCGAGCAGGAACATTAGATGAAATTCCAATTTGGATGGAGAAAAATGGAAAATGCATGCTTGTAAAATATATGGCAGTTAGAGATAAAGATAAAAACTATATTGGTACGGTAGAAATTGTTCAGAATATGGAATTTGCGAAGGAGCATTTCCTTCCTCAGAAACAGAAATGTGTAGAATATGAAAATGTCAATGGTAAATATAACGAAGAGTAACTTTGAAAGAAAAAAATTCACATATCTATACAAACAAACTCTAAATTTCTTATAAAGAGACCAAACTCAAGATTAATATGTTATAATAGATGCACTAAAAACATACAGGAGATAAACAATGGATTTGAAACAATTTAAGTGGACAAGACAACCGGCAAATTATGAAATCGCAGAAAATGAAATTGAGATAATTACAAAGCCAAATACAGATTTATGGCAAAGAACTTATTACCATTTTCAAAACGATAATGCGCCAGTGTTTCAGATGGAAACAGAAGAGAAGTACTTTAGTTTTGTGGTGAAGACAGAATTTACAGACAGTCATACACGTTTTGATCAGTGCGGCATTGTAATGTATCTGGATAGTGAAAACTGGTTGAAGGGTTCGATAGAATACGAAAATGACAGATTTCAGCATCTTGGAAGTGTGGTGACAAATCACGGATATTCAGATTGGGCGACTACTGAGATTGATGCAGCTGTAAAGGAAATGTGGTATCGTCTAAGCAGAAGAGAAGATGATTATTGTATAGAGTGTTCAAAAGACGGAGAAATCTTTCAACAAATGCGAGTATGCCATATGCACGAAGGTAATGAAAAAATTCAATTTGGAATATATGCATGCTCACCTGAGAATTCATCGTTCAAGGCAGTATTTAGCAATATGGAGATAACAGAGTGCAAGTGGATAGCCCATGATGGACAGCAGCCAGATTAGATAAATGTAAAATATAACTCTTTGTGCAGGAGCATCACAAATGGTCTTTATGGCAGAATCAAAAAAATGCTCTGGAATGGAGATTATTATGAAAATAGAACATATTGCAATGTATGTAATAGATTTAGAAAAAGCAAAAGAGTTCTTTGTGAATTTTCTGGAAGGAAAAGCAAATGATGGTTATCATAATGCGAAAACAGGATTTCGCTCTTACTTCATCAGTTTCAGTGATGGAGCTAGACTTGAAATAATGACAAAACCAGAGATGCACGATGATGAAAAATATACAACGAGAACAGGCTATGCTCATATCGCATTTAGCGTAGGAAGTACAGAAAAAGTAAATGAACTTACAGATAAATTAAGAATGGCTGGATATGAAGTAATCAGTGGTCCAAGAACTACAGGTGATGGATATTACGAGAGCTGTGTTGTGGGAATAGAAGGTAACCAGATTGAAATTACCGTTTAACAACTTCAAGCTATTACAATGAATTTGCAGAGAGGTGCTCTAGTTATTTGGTTGTTGATAATCGGACTGATTATAAGAATTATGATATAATTTTTCACACAACTATTTATGGAGGTTAATATGATTGATATTTTATTAGTGGAAGATAACAAAGAGCTGTCACAGCTTATGAGCAAATTCATAGTAAAGCAGGGATATTCCATATACTGTGCTGAGTCAGGTGAAAAGGCCCTGGAGTACATGAAGGAAAATGATGTAAGGCTGATGCTCCTTGATATTATGCTTCCGGGCATTGACGGGTTTGCAGTGTGTACACGCGTGCGTGAAAAACAAAATATTCCTATAATTATTCTGAGTGCCAGAGTTGATAAGAACGATAAGATAAATGGTTTTGCACTGGGAGCAGACGATTATGTGGAAAAACCGGTTGATATTGATATTTTATGTGCAAAAATAACAGCACTTTTTCGAAGATATTATGGGGTAGATGAGAGTGCTTCTGTGGTAGAATCAGGTGATGTAAGAATAGACCAGGACAGAATGGAGGTCTATTTCAAAGGAGAGAAATTGAATTTGACAATAAAGGAATATGACCTTTTAGTGCTGCTAGTGGAAAATTCAGGAAAAACACTAAGCAAAGAATATTTATTTGCAAATATATGGGGCATGGAAAGCGATAGTGATTACCATACACTCACAGTTCATATTAAGATGCTGCGAGATAAGTTAGAGGAAGACAAAAAGCATCCAACACGAATTGTCACAGTTTGGGGAGTGGGCTACAGATATGAAGAAATTTAGAAAGTACATTATTATACTGATTGTCATTTATAGTGCAATAGCATTAGGAGCATTTACATATTTGAAATCGGAACACGAGGACAGAGATATGCTTCATCGTGTGGAAATAAATAGGCTGCAGCTTGAGATAAATGACATGGAAACAATAACAGACAGTAAGCTTGATAGGCTGATTTCTGATTCGGATTGTATCACATCCATAGTGTATTGTCCTGCAACAGATTTATCAGAAGAATTCTTCAAAGAAAAAAACGGTATGTATTCTCAGATAAATACCATTACGGATGTGGACGGAACAATTGAAGGATATGCAAAATATTATTACATAGTGCCGGATAATAGGAATTCAATGCTTGTGGCAGTATCACTATTTATGGTGGCTGCATTTGTTTTGAGCCTTGGCATATTAATATTTGTATATCATTCAGTAATGAAACCGTTCAACAAGCTCAGTGAGATGCCATATCAATTATCGCGTGGAAATTACAGCGATGAGATAAAGGAAAGTAAAAATAGATATTTTGGCAAATTTATTTGGGGAATTGGGATGCTGAGAGATAATCTAAATGAGCACAAAAAGAATGAGTACAAGCTTGCGAGAGATAAGAAAATGCTTGTATTATCAATATCCCACGATATAAAAACTCCTCTAAATGCAATCAATTTATATGCAAAGGCATTGGAAAAGGGTATATATGACAGTGATGCCGAAAAAGAAGAGGCAGCACATATGATTCAGGAGAAAACAACTGAAATAGATGAATTTGTAAAGGAAATTGTGAAATCCCAGACTGATGATGTTGTTGCGATTGATGTTTCTATTGAGGACTTTTATCTTAGGGATTTGGTAAATAAAATATGTGCAGGATACAGTGAGAAATGTAAAATACGTCATACAGATTTGATTATAAATGATTACGAAAATCATATGCTGTCCGGCGATATCAATAGAATTTATGAGGCAGTGGGGAATATTATTGAAAATGCATTTAAGTATGGCGATGGAAGAAGAATAGAAATAGGATTTGCTGAGGAAGATTATTGTCAGCTTATTTCTATTTTTAGTTCAGGAAAAGCTGTGGATGAGAACGAGATGCCTCATTTGTTTGACAGCTTTTTTAGAGGAAGTAATGTTGGAGACAGAGAAGGTAACGGGCTGGGGCTGTATATTTGCAGCCAGATTATGCACAAAATGAATGGGGATATTTATGCCAACAGGCGTGATGATGGCATGGAATTTGTGCTTGTGTGCGATATGAGCTAAGATATTTTTCGGTAAGTCTAGTAAATAATTAAAATAGCAGTATAATTATAGAATAAAGAGTTGCGGAGGTGTAACTATCAATAAAGCAAAAAGAAAGATATTTAGTGCATTATCGGCAGGCGGGATAGAAATTCAGTCATCAAGAAAAATTGCTGATTTGAAGGCAATAGATCCCTTAAAAATATTTTATTCAAAACTAGATTATAAGGTAAGAAACGGGAAACACAAGATTCCCATAAGAATATATTTTCCAGGCAAGAAGGAAAAGAAAAATAAAGGCAGAGGTCTGGGAGTGCTGTTATTCTTCCACGGCGGAGGCTGGGTAACAGAAAGAGTTGAGAATTATGATAAGGTCTGTGCAAGAATGTCAAAGGCAACCGGTCATATGGTTGTGTCTGTTGATTACAGACTTGCTCCGGAAAATCCCTTTCCGGCTGGGCTTAAGGATTGCTATGCTGTTGCCAGGGAACTGTATACAAATGGATTCAATTATGGAATTGATACATCCAAAATTACACTCATAGGCGATAGCGCAGGTGGCAATCTCGTATCGGCTGTTTCACTTATGGCAAGAGACAGAAATGAATTTATTCCAAAACGACAAATACTTATTTATCCGGTGGAGAATAATGATTACACAGAAGCTTCACCATATGAATCAGTAAGAACCAATGGGACAGATTATTTTCTCACGGCAAAAAAAATGAGAGACTATGTAGAACTGTATATAAAAAATGAAAAGGATTTAAACAGTCCATATTTTACGCCACTTCACGCTAAGAATCTTGAAAATCAGCCGAGAACATTAATACTGTCAGCTGAATTTGATCCTCTTAGAGACGAGGGCGAGGATTATGGAAGGAAGCTTGAGGCGGCAGGAAATAATGTGGTTGTTCACAGAGTAAATGGAGCAATGCATGGATATTTTGCATTGGGAATAATGTCATATTATGTAGCTGAAACATTTGATATAATTAATGATTTTTTGAAGGAAGCGAATATAGATGGATGATAATGAATGGAGAAGAATAGATAACACCGGTAAAATATTTCCGGCGACCAGCAATAAGAAGGATACCAGAGTGTTTAGATTGTACAGTGAATTAAATGAAGAAATTAATCCTGATTTTCTTCAGGCAGCACTGGATAAGACAATGGAACAGTATCCATTATTTAATTCGGTTATCAGAAAAGGAATGTTTTGGTATTATCTTGAGGAAAGCGATATCAGAGCTAAGGTGGGCGAGGAGACTAAGGCACCCTGCTCAATAATGTATGTGCGTGACATGAAAACGTTGCTTTTTCAGGTTACCTATTATAAGAATAGAATCAATTTCGAAGTGTTTCATGCTCTTACAGATGGTACAGGTGCGGTGGAATTTATTAGAGAACTCACAAAAAACTATTTATACGAGGCACATAAGCAGGATAATTTAAGCGATGTATCACTCCGAAAAGAGGATACAACCAAGGATGATTACAAAACAGACAGCTTTGAAAAATATTATGAAAATAAAAACAAACATATCTTCAAAAAAAATGATAAGACATATCAGATTAAGGGCGAGAGATGCGAATATGGACAAATGGGCTTATTTGAACGTGTACTAAGCACTAAGGAGGTTGTTGCAAAGGCTAAAGCGCATGGGGTATCTGTGACAGTTTATCTCACGGCCGTGCTTATGTGCGCCATAAATGAAGAAAGACATACTAGAAATAAAAGACCAATAGGAATAATGATTCCTGTTAATTTGAGAAAATATTTTAAGTCTGAATCAATGCTTAATTTCTTTGGGTGGATTAGCCCGGCTCATGATTTTGAGAAAAATGGAAGTGAACTTGAGGATGTTATTAAGTCAGTGAAGGAAACCTTTGTTGAGGAGCTTAAGCAGGAAAATGTATATGCCAGAATGAACAAGCTAATTAAAATCGAGAAGAATCCCATACTAAGAGGGATTCCTTTGGAGCTTAAGATTATATCTGTTAAGGTTGCGGCGAGTATGAGCTCGGACGGCAACAGCGCTGTATATTCCAATATTGGAGCGATTCATATGCCTCAGGAGTACGCGGGATACATTAAAAGATTTGGCTTTTTTGTAAGCACACCGAAGCTTCAGCTGTGTACATGCTCCTATGAAGATGAGTTTTCGGTAAGCTTCACATCTGCATTTACAGATGTAAATATACAACGAAACTTTATGAGGATTCTTAAGGAAGATGGAGTTGAGAATTCAAGAAAATATGAGGAATATCCTGAGAGAAAGATTGAGAAGCCAAAGGGTGAAATGTTCATAAAGCTATTTTCATTTTTGATGATATCAATAGCGGTAATAACGGCAGTTTTGGACGCAAGTATAACACCTACAAAGCATTGGGCCCTATACAGCATTCTAGGGGCAGGATGCATGTGGATTACAACTGTAATTGGATTCTATAAAAGACGAAATATGATGAAAAATGCTCTGTGGCAGCAGCTTTTTGTGGTGCTGATATGTATTTTATGGGACATAATTACAGGTTTCAGGGGATGGTCAGTTGATATTGTATTCCCGGCTGTAAATACAGTGATTATGATATCGTTATTTTTAATTCCATTTATACAGAAGCTGAAAATGAAGGATTATGTGATTTATTATTTGATGTCGGCAGTGATGGGTATGATTCCGGGAATACTTGCCGTGGCCGGGGTTACTAATATAGCATTTCCATCATATATAGGAACAGGTATAAGCTTTCTCGTGATGGTTGGACTTGCAATGTTTAAATGGAAGGAAGTCAAAAGCGAGATGAAGAAAAAGTTTCATGTCTAGAAATGAGGTACTATGGATTTTTATGAAATGATAAAGCCTCTTAAGGAGGCGCTTAAAAGAGAAAAGCTAGTTATATTTGTGGGTGCAGGTGTGTCAAAGAATTCGGGTTATCCTACATGGGGACAGATGGTTAAGACCTTTGCCAGAAAAATTGATTATCCGGATCATCGATTATCAACCAGTGAGTACATTAGAATTCCGCAGTATTATTATGGGGTAGATGAAAGCCCTAACCATAGAGATTATTATGAAACATTGAATGAGGCTATCAGTTGTGAGGCGCAGCCAAATATAATCAACGAGCTTATCGCCAGAATACATCCGGTACACATAATAACAACAAACTATGATAAATTAATGGATAATGTGGCCAAGGGATATTCTGTGGTTACCAGAGACAGCGATTTGCTGAAACTTAATGGCCGTAACTATCTGATAAAAATGCACGGTGATATTGATAATCTTAAAGAGGTTGTCTTTAAGGAGGAGGATTACCTGCAATATTCTGAAACACACAGACTTATTGAAATATTTATTAAATCCCTGCTAATAGACCACGTATTTCTGTTTGTGGGATATTCACTAAATGATTATAATTTCAATACATTTACAAGCTGGATTGAATTTCTTGCGGGAGAGCTGAAGGTAAAAGAGACAATGCATAAGAATTTCTTTCTGTCCAGCAGCCATCAGGCTGGCATGCAGTATTTGAGAAAATATTATGAGAGTAAGGGTTTAAATGTGATTGATATGTATGATTATCCTGAGGAACTGGAAGAAAAATCAAAGCATGTGCCACTGGAGAAAGAGCTTGGAAGAAAAACATACTCCATGCTGGAGCTTTTATTGGAACAGTAAATATATAGGTTTTACCTATAACTAAATAAAGCAAAAACAAATTATGATTTTCAAAATAATTATATTATAATGGTGGAAGCAATAAAAGTGGAGCAATGCTTCAGATTGGAGATAAATTATGAAAATCAGTGAAACATTTAAGAATAAAAGACCGGTTCTGTCATTTGAGATATATCCACCAAAAAAAGATTCAGCACTTAAGGAGATAGGTGCGACTCTTGAGATATTACGCCAATTAAAGCCTGATTATATCAGTGTTACATTTGGTGCCGGAGGCAGCTCGAATAACAATAGAACAATCGAGTTAGCTAGAAGAGTTAAGCATGAGTATGGTGTTGAGTCGGTTGTACATCTCACATGCCTTCATTATGACAAAGCTGAGATTGATGAGTTTACTAAGGAACTTAATGAAAATGGAATTGAAAATGTTCTTGCACTTAGAGGTGACAGGAATCCAAATGTTGCAGAAAAGACAGATTTTGCCCATGCTTCTGACCTTACATCATACCTGAAGGAAAAAGGTAATTTTTGCCTTGCCGGTGCGTGCTATCCAGAGGGGCATCCGGAATCTCCCAATAGAATATCTGATATACAGAATCTTGTAACAAAGGAGAAGGCAGGTACGGAAATGTTTATATCCCAACTCTTCTTTGACAACGAATTATTTTACTCATTTGTTGAAAAGGCAAGGATAGCAGGCGTAAATGCTCCGATTTCGGCAGGAATTATGCCAATAGTCAACAAGGCACAGATAGAGAAGGTGGTTAACCTGTGTGGAGCATCAATACCTGACAATTTCAGAAAGATTCTTGATAGATTTCAGGATGATAAGGAAGCACTATTTGATGCAGGTATTTATTATGCTGTAGGACAAATTATAGATTTGCTTGCACATGATGTGGACGGAATACATTTATATACAATGAACAATCCTGTGGTAGCAGGAAGAATATGCGATGCAATAAAAAATATTTTAAAAAGATAATGTAAGAAAATCGTGAGAATTTCTTGCGTAATAATTCAAGAACATTTTTTTAGAAGGCCTTATCATATAGTTATCAAATATATGATGAGGTCTTTTATTATGAAAAGGAAAAACAAAAAATTATTAATGTGCAGAGCCGTAATCAGATTGTTATGCGTAATTGCTGTGGTGGCAGGCGTTATAACCGGTCTATGCTGCGGAGCTGGAAAAATTATCAGTGTATTTAAAAATTCAGATAAGTCGAATGCCGCTTATGAAAAAGCGAAGGCTGGAATTGCTGATAATACTGAAAAATATCCGGAGGATTTGATAGAGGCATTCGAAAAAAATCCTGAGCTCGCAAATTATGTGGCGGGATATTTAGACAAGCTTGGCACTTCCAATGATGGTCTTACTTCAAAGGAGATTAAAGAACAATTTCCACTTTTACTTCAGTGGGATGATAGATGGGGATATGCCACATATGGTGATAATGTAATCGGCCTTAACGGGTGCGGACCTACATGTCTGTCTATGGTAATTATTTCACTTACAGGTGATGATAGTGCAACACCGCTGAAGGTTGCACAGTACAGCGCTGAAAATGGATTTTATGTAGATGGCGTTGGAACAAGCTGGGATTTGATGAGCGCCGGGGCTGAAGGCTATGGCCTTAATTCAGAGCAAATTTCTTTATCAGAGGAGGTTATGAAAAATCATCTTGATAATGGTGAAATGATAATTTGTTCCATGGGGCCAGGTGACTTCACATCGGCAGGTCATTTTATTGTTATATGCGGGTATGACGAGGATGGATTTATAGTTAATGATCCCAATTCTGTTAGCAGAAGCAAAAAGCACTGGAAATACGATACAATAGAATCACAGATAAGAAATTTGTGGAGTTACAGCAGTAATATGTAAATTGTTTGATGACTTACAATTTTTACAGAATTTCCTAGCATATTGTTTCAAAAGAAGTACAGCCGCGTTCTTTACAAACAACTCGAAAAATGATAAAATATGTATCAAATGGGGCCGCAAAGACCTTTTTTGATAAAGGAGGATAATTTTTATGTCTAGAGCAAAACAATCAATGGACGGTAACACAGCTGCAGCTCATGTAGCTTATGCTTATACAGATGTTGCTGCCATTTACCCAATCACACCTTCAAGCCCAATGGCTGATTATGTTGATCAGTGGTCTGCAGTAGGCCAGGAGAACATATTTGGCAACCAGGTTAAGGTAGTAGCGATGCAGTCAGAAGCAGGTGCAGCAGGAACAGTTCATGGTTCACTCGCAGCAGGTGCTATAACAACAACATTTACAGCTTCACAGGGTCTTCTTCTTATGATTCCTA
>CAZBKO010000091.1:0-9612 GCA_964492545.1 uncultured Lachnospiraceae bacterium | reverse complement strand
AGGAAGAATGGGTCATACTGATTCTGAGGTCTATCTTGCAAGTCCTGCGGTAGCAGCAGCAAGTGCAATAACAGGCAAGATTTCATGTCCATGTGAACTTGGCTTATAGGAGGTAATAATAATGAAAGCATATGGTAAAGTATTTAAATATGGAGACAATGTAGATACAGACGTTATAATACCGGCAAGATATCTCAATGCACCAGATCCATCAGAGCTTGCTAAGCACTGTATGGAAGATATAGATGTTGACTTTGCAAAAAATGTTGCACAGGGCGATATTATTGTAGCAGATAAGAATTTTGGATGTGGTTCATCTAGAGAACATGCTCCAATTGCTATAAAGGCATCAGGCGTTAGCTGCGTTATCGCAGAAACATTTGCTAGAATATTCTATAGAAATGCAATTAATATTGGACTTCCAATTATTGAGTGTCCTCAGGCTTCTAAGGGTATAGAAGCAGGAGATGAAGTTGAGATAGATTTCGACAGTGGTAAAATCATTAATAAGACAAAGGGAACACAGTTCCAGGGTCAGGCATTTCCTGAATTTATGCAAAAGATTATAAAGGCAGAAGGCCTAATTAATTACATTAACAATAAGTAAACACAAGCACCTGTGCCATGATAAAATAGCGCAGGTGCTTATTAAAATTAGTTTTCTTTATAATTTCGTATTTTGTTTGATATTTTAAGTGAGTTATATCTGGAGGCATATTCAACAGAACTCATATTATCGATGTAATTTTTGTTGAAATTTCTATATATTCCATTATGTTCTAAGGAATCGACAGCCTTGTTGTAGGCAATGGCAGCATCCTTTTCATCTGTATATTTTCCTATTAGATAGTCACCATTAATATGAAGCTTTGAAACAAATTTTGTTTTGCCAAATTTGGTTTCTTTCGCAACACCATAATATCTGTTAATAATCTCAATGTTTTTGTATCTAAAATCGGATACATCACCATTCTTAAATAAATAATCCTTGCCGGGAACACCATAATTCTTAATGCCATATCTAGATAGAATGTTTACCTGCATACCGTAATCAGCAACGAACAGATGACCATTACGATGCATTATAGTGTGAGTTGAATAGTAGAACAGGTCATCAACGTCAAATTTGAGTACTATTTCGTCTGTTAAATGATAATCAAAATACTTTGGATGCATATAAATGGGGGTCTTGAAATACATACCATTATCACGAAAATTAAGTAGAATTATAGCCTTTTGATAGCTTAAAACAGAAATGAAATCATGATAATTATCTATTGTAATATCAAAAGTAGAAATAATCTTATTTCCCTCCAGGTATGCTGCATTAGCATCTGCTTCGGTGTCATAGCTTCCAAGGCTTATGTGCTTGTTTCTATATGTGAGAGAGCTGCGAAAATACGTGTCTCCATTTTTCTTTGATGCAATAAATACACCCTTTTGCAAAGTCATTTAATAATCTCCAGTCGTAATAATATTGATGATTTTACCATATATTATATATAATTATCAACACAGTTAACTTTTTTGTAAAAAATAGTTAATAATATTTTGAGATGGAAAATAATTGAAATATTAAATCAATACACATTGTGCACAAATTAGTATGAATAAACCAAAGCTAAATTGTCTAAAATATACAACGATAAGTAAAGCACAAACGTGACATTTACTGAAAATGAGCTGGGGATATTGACATAAAAATGCTGCGTTTATATAATACAACAAGCTTGAAAAGGCATAAAATCAAGCTTGTCTAAATATATTTACTATGTAAGACAGAAAAGAGGTTGAATGCAATGAATAAATATTACAAAAATATTACGAATTTTACGAAGAAAAATATAAAGCTTATAAGTACGCTTTGTATGATAGCAATAGCAGTAGTATGTGTTATGGTTATTGATTTTAGTACAGATGAAGCTGTGATGGCAAATACACAGGAAGAAAATTACAGTGAGATGTCAGCTGATTATATTGAAGCAGCCGCAGCTGTTATTGAAACAAGAGTAACCCAGTATGTTAAGACAGCATTTGAAAAAACAACAACAGAAGCTGTAACTTTGGAGTCAACTGTACAGCAAAAAAAGAAAACGGCAAAGGCAAAGAGCAAGGTATATAAGGCTGTTAATGAAAATGCGTATGTTATTTATAACGTTAATGTAAGAGACAATGCTAATGGAAATAAGGTTGGCTATTTGGAGGCTGGAGACAAGGTTAAAAGAACTGCAGTTGGAAATAATGGATGGAGTCAGATAGAATACGAAGGTAAAAAAGCATATGTTTACACATACTATCTTACAACTAATAAGGCAGCTATAACTAAGGGGATACAGGCACCAAAGGTTGAATCTGCAAGCATAAATAAAAGTGGAAGCAATGTAGATAATGCTCTTGGTCTATTCATTAGCGAGGAGGATTACACCTGGCTCTTAAAAATTGTTCAGGCAGAGGCTGGAAATCAGGATGAAAAGGGCAGAATACTTGTCGCAAATACAATTATCAATAGAGTGAAAAGTAGTACATTTCCAAATACCATAACTAATGTGGTGTTCCAGAAGGCTGGTGGTGTATATCAGTTTTCACCTGTGAAAAATGGAAGTATTTACAGCGTAAATGTTGATCAGACAACGATAAACTGCGTTAACAGGGCACTTAATGGAGAGAATTATTCAAGTGAGGTATTATATTTTTCGTCAGAGCATAATCCATATAGCTGGCACAATACAAGTCTTGCATATTTATTCACATATGGGGCACATGCTTTTTATAGATAGTTTTACTTGAATAATCAACCTTTCTATGCTATAATCCTGATTAGTATTTTTAGGTTTAGTCCACGAAAGAAGGACGGAAAGGTGATATGATGGAATTATTATACAAGAGTACTAGAAGTGAAAATGAAACAGTAACTGCATCACAAGCTATCTTAAAAGGACTTGCTAGTGACGGAGGTCTTTTTGTACCAACATCAATTCCTAAATTAGGAGTTACAATTGAAGAATTATCCAAGATGGATTATAAAGAGACAGCATACACTGTTATGAAAGAATTTCTTACAGACTTCACAGAGGAAGAATTGAGAAATTGTATAGAGAAGGCATATGATTCGAAGTTTGATACAGAGGAGATAGCTCCACTTGTTAAGGCTGAGGGAGCATATTATCTTGAACTGTTCCATGGTTCAACAATAGCATTTAAGGATATGGCACTTTCAATATTACCTCATCTTCTTACAACCTCTGCTAAGAAGAACAATGTTAAGAATGAGATAGTTATCCTTACAGCTACATCTGGTGATACAGGTAAAGCTGCTCTTGCCGGATTTGCAGATGTTAAGGGCACAAGAATAGTTGTATTTTATCCAAAGGGCGGGGTTAGTCCAATTCAGGAAAAGCAGATGGTAACTCAGAAGGGTGACAACACATTTGTAGTTGGAATTCATGGTAATTTTGATCAGGCTCAGAGCGGTGTTAAGGCAATATTTGGTGACAAGGCTTTGGCAGAAGAGATGAACGAGGCAGGCTTCCAGTTCTCATCAGCTAATTCAATTAACATCGGAAGACTTGTACCACAGGTTGTATATTATGTATATGCATACTCTAGATTATTCGCAAATGGAGAGATAGCTAAGGATGAGAAGATTAACGTTGTAGTTCCAACAGGTAACTTTGGTAATATTCTTGCAGCATATTATGCTAAGAATATGGGATTACCTATTGATAAGCTTATCTGTGCATCTAATGACAACAAGGTATTATATGATTTCTTTACAACAGGTACATATGACAAGAACAGAGAATTCATATTAACAACATCACCATCTATGGATATTCTCATTTCAAGCAATCTTGAAAGACTTATCTATAAGATTGCAGGAGCAGATGCAGCGAAGAATAAGGAACTTATGGCTTCACTTTCAACTAATGGTAAATATGATATTACAGATGACATGAAGGCTGAACTTTGCGATTTCTACGGAAATTATGCAACAGAAGAGGAAACTGCATCGATTATAAATAAGATATATAATGAGACAGGATATGTTATCGATACTCATACAGCTGTTGCTGCAGTGGTATTTGATAAGTATAAGAAGGAGACAGCAGATACTAATAAGGCTGTTATTGCTTCGACAGCAAGCCCATTCAAATTCACAAGAAGTGTAATGAATGCAATTGATGCCAAATATGATGCAATGGGCGATTTTGAGCTCGTTGATGAACTTAGCAAGATTGGTAATGTCAAGGTTCCAAACGCAATAGAAGAGATTCGAAATGCAGCAGTACTTCACGATACAGTATGTGACGTGGACGACATGAAGAATGTAGTTAAGAAATTCCTTAAGATTAAATAATTTATCTAAATAAAAAAGACCCGGCTTCGAGCGCACAACGCTTTATGCTGGGCCTTTTTTATTGATAGGACGCAATTTCCTATCAAAAAAACGTGGGCCCAATAATGAGTCCACGTTATAATCAATAATTCTATAATGTAATTGTAAATGATATTGTTCCAAATGGATAGCATATTGGAAGTACAAAAATCTTTTTATCTGTTGGCTTAACACCTTTCTCAGTGTAAGGTGGGGTTAACTTTAACTCAAGCTCTTTGGAATTGGAAACATTAACAGTAAATAATCCATTATGTAAATTAATGAAATCACAAGCTGCTGCTGTTACATATTCATCCATAGCTGTCAATTCTTCATCGGCATATCTGCTTGCAAAGGCAATTAATACATTCTCATCAGCTATTATAGATGTATCCGCTGCAAATGGACCTTCGATTCCCTGCACTGTCTCATAAGCATCATCAGATGCTTTAACTACAGAAAGCGGTTCCAATGGAGTGAAATCATCACCTATGAATCTAACAAGATTGTTGAATAATAAAGTAACAAATTCTGTATATAATTCTTCGTTAGAAGTAGAAGAAAAATCACATAATGAGGAGATAAGCTGATCGATTTTAGAAGCTTCACCATTAGCGATATCTGTATCTGTTAAAGAATAAGCTGCTTTGTATGAGTTGATAGCAGATTCAAATTGAGCATTGGTCATATAGCCTTTGTCAACAAGTGCCTGTCCAAGAAGAAGATAACCAACCTTCTGAGCTCCTAATAATTCATCAACCTGAGCTTCAGTAACAAATCCTAATTCAACAGCTAAATCACCGAATCTCTTATCCTTTTTGGTCTGCTCCATATGTACACGTTCAACCTGAGAAGCATTCATATAACCTGCATTGATAGCTAATACACCTAACTTAAGTCTTGTATTCTTCTTCTCCTGAAGTGCCCATACGAGCTGCTCAGGTGTTACGAGCTTCTCATTAAGAAGATAATTGCCAAAAAATTGTGTAAACATTATTATTTTCCTCCTTTTACGAAGTTCTCAACAAGTCTTTTAACCTGCTCTGCATCAAGTGGCTTTTGTAAAAAGTCCGAAGCACCGGCTTTGATAGCATCCTTAAGGAATGACTGAGTACCAACTGATGATGCCATCACTATCTTAGCTTCAGGGTCGATAGCAATAATATCTTTAACAGCATCGATACCATCCTTCTTAGGCATTACAATATCCATAAATACTAAATCAGGGTGCTGTTCTTTATATACAGTAACTGCCTCCTCACCATCCGCAGCTTCAAAAGTTTCTTTACAACCTAAAGAAATGATACAATCCTTTAATTTCTTACGTGATAAAATAGAGTCATCACAAACCAAAACTTTCATGTCATTAATATTCATTCTAACTAGCTCCTTTCATATCGTTCTGGGTATATCTGTCGACATAATTATGTATATATTGTACAATATTTCTACAAAAAAGACAACTATAATAGGTAAAATAATGAAAACACTATTATTTTGACATGTGAGTCAGGATATGATTAAATATAACTATATTTGATAAAAATCAAACAATCATAAAAATAAAATCACATTTTTAACACATTATGTGTTTATGATATTGATTATGATAAACAGAAAGGAGTAGATGCAATGTATAATATTTTAGTTGTCGACGACGAAGAGAAGATACGAACTGTAATTAAAAAGTATGCAGAATTTGAAGGATATACAATTACTGAGGCCTCAAACGGAATAGAAGCTGTTGAAATATGCCGCAGTAATGATTTTGATCTTATAATACTTGATGTTATGATGCCGGAATTAGATGGTTTCTCTACATGTGGAAAGATTAGAGAAATTAAAAAGATACCAATAATTATGCTTTCTGCAAGAGGCGAAGAATATGACAAGATTCATGGCTTTGAGCTTGGAATTGATGATTATGTTGTTAAACCATTTTCACCTAGAGAGCTTATGATGCGCGCAAAGGTAGTAATCTCTAGAAATCAGAAGGACGATAATACGACTGAAAGGGATATCTACAAGGTAGAAGGACTTGAAATTGATTTTACAGGAAGAGTGGTAACTGTTGATGGTAACAAGGTTGATATGACACCAAAGGAATATGACTTGTTATTCTATATGGTAAAGAACAGAGGAATTGCACTCACGAGAGAGAAGCTCATTACAGACGTGTGGGGATATGATTATTACGGTGATGACCGCACCCTTGACACACACATCAAGCTGCTTAGAAGCAGCCTTGGGGATTACAGAAAATATCTTGTAACCTTAAGAGGGGTGGGATACAGATTTGAAGCATAACAAATTAAGCCTTAAATGGAAAATATTTATGTATATGCTTGGATTTGTTGCATTGCTGCTCATGGTATTATGGTTTTTTCAGACGATTTATCTGGATACATTTTACAGATCCATCAAGCTAAAAGAAGTGAAAGATGCAATGTGCGAGGTAGAAGCATCCATTGATAATTCCAATCTTGCTGAGGAGGTTGAAAAGATAGCTCTTGAGTATAACATTAGTATTATGGTTGGAGATGTTGATGGAAATATCGTGACATCGGCAGAGAACAATGAAAATCAAAAGTTTTCAAGATTTAACACAATTATGGTAAAGCTTCTATATCATAAAGCAGAGGGCAAAAAAGGTATTGTCGAGATAGATGTCAAGTCATTACTTGGAAGTGCACAGAATACTTATGAATTTGATGGCAAAGGTCATGGAGATGCCAGCCCTTTTAATGCAAAAATAATATATGATAAGGATGGAGCATCATATATTCTTGTTGTCCACTGTGCGCTGACACCTGTAAATGCCACTGTTCACACGCTAAAGATTCAGCTTATATATATTACAATTATTATGATTTTGTTATCACTTGGTCTTGCATTTGTTATAGCAAAAACTGTATCAAGGTCAATTGTCAAGGTGAATGCTTCGGCCAAGAAGCTGGCTGAAGGTGATTATGAAGTAGAATTTGATGGAAATGATTACAAAGAAATTTCAGAATTATCTGATACGCTTAATAATACTGTTACACAGCTTAGTAAGTCTGAGATTCTACAAAGAGAGCTGATAGCAAATGTTTCGCACGACCTAAGAACACCGCTTACTATGATAACAGCGTATTCAGAAGTAATGAGGGATATCCCCGGTGAAAATACACCGGAAAATGTACAGGTTATCATTGATGAGGCAAAAAGACTTACAATTCTTGTTAATGATTTGATGGATATTTCAAAAATCCAGGCAGGTGTGACCACATTAGAGACAAAGGAATATGACATAACAGAAAGCATTAAAAATACTGTGGAAAGATATTCTAAGCTTCTTGAGCCATATGATTATGATTTGACATTTGAGTACACTGAGCATGCAATTATAGAAGGCGATGAGTTCAAAATATATCAGGTTATTTATAATCTGATTGGCAATGCGGTCAATTATACCGGAGATGATAAAACTATTAAGGTTGTTCAAAAAATAACCGGAAACATTGTCAGAATAGAGGTAAGTGATACGGGAGTTGGTATCGCACCGGAGAAGCTTGATGCTGTTTGGGAGAGATATTATAAGATAGACAAGACACACAAAAGAGCTGTAGTAGGTACAGGCTTGGGATTGTCTATTGTTAAGAATATACTTAAACTTCACAAAGCGAATTTTGGGGTAGATAGTGAAGTTGGTAAGGGAAGTACATTTTGGTTTGAAATTAGAAAGGAGGAGTGACAATGTCGATAGAAGTATTTAACAGATATGAGAAAAAGTATATGATTGATGATGATACTTACAGAATGCTGTTAGAAGAGCTTCCGAAACACATGAAAGGTGATAAATATAATAAAGATAAGGAGTTTTATACTATCTGCAATATTTATTATGATACTCCAAGTGATGAGCTCATAAGACGAAGTCTTGATAAACCCATTTACAAGGAGAAGCTGCGACTTAGAAGCTATGGTGTCCCAAATCCTGATACAAATGTATTTCTTGAGATTAAGAAAAAATACAATGGTCTTGTTAACAAGAGACGTACAACACTTAGACTGGAGGATGCATACAGATTTGTGGAAACAGGTAATCCGCCAATAGATGATGCCGGATACAATCAGCAGGTTATTAATGAAATAAAATATTTTCTACATGTCTACAGGGAATTGTCGCCGAAGGTATACATAGCATATGACAGAAAAGCTTTTTTCGGAGTAAATGAGCCTGATTTACGAGTAACTTTTGATACAAATATTCGTACAAGACGTGAAAATGTTAAGTTAGAAGCAGGGGATTATGGTGATGGTATTTTAGAAGCCGGTAAATGGCTTATGGAGATTAAATCAATAAACAGCATGCCACTATGGCTCACTGAAATACTAAATGAAAATGAAATAAAAGGAAAATCCTTTTCAAAATACGGAACTGAATACACAAATACACTTAAATATAAAGGAGAACTAGAATTATGTTAGATTCAATTTTTACAACCTCAACTACTAATACTATTGACATTTCAATGCAGCAGGCACTAATATGTATCGCAGCAGCATTAGCACTTGGACTTGTAATAAGTCTTGTGTATATTTTTAGTGATAAAACAAAAAAAGTTTCAGCTAATTTTGCATTAACACTTGTAATACTTCCGGCAATAGTTGCTGTGGTAATTATGCTTATTGGAAGCAATGTGGCAAGAGCTATTTCCCTTGGCGGCGTATTTGCACTTGTAAGATTCAGAAGTGTACCGGGAGATTCAAAAGACATAGCAAGCATATTTTTTGCAATGACAATCGGACTTGCTTCAGGAATGGGATATCCTTTGTTCGCAGCAGTAATCACACTTGTTATTGGAGCAGTATACTTTGTACTTTCTGCAACAGGCTATGGAAGAAGCAGAGAGCTTACTAAGGTACTTAAGATAACCGTTCCTGAGAATTTGAATTTTGATGGTGCCTTCGATGATTTGTTCAGCGAGTACACCAAATTTATAACATTAAACAGAATTAAATCAACTAATCTCGGATCACTTTATGAGCTTACATATACACTTGCTTTTAAGAACAGCATAAACGAAAAAAAATTCATTGATGAATTAAGATGTAGAAACGGAAATCTTAATATTGTAATCAGCAATGTTGAGATGCAGGAAAATGTATTATAAATATTAAATGCAGATATGTGTCCATTTCTTGAGTTTTCGTAAATTGCACTTTGAAAACAAATAAATCTAACTAAAGTGCCA
>CAZBKO010000090.1:0-9630 GCA_964492545.1 uncultured Lachnospiraceae bacterium | reverse complement strand
AATCGCCTGCGCGAATTTCACTTCGCCTCCGTCGCAAAAGCTCCGGAATGGAGAGGAAATGAAAAGTTTATTTACAAAAATCTTAATATTATTAATAGTATTTGCAGCGGTATTTGGTGGATATTATTATGTAAATAAGGATAAATCCGAGGATTCAGATACAACAATGGGGCAGGCAAAGCTTCCTGTAGTGAGCACCATTGTTGAGGGTGTTGAGTCCAATTTGATGTATGGCTACACAACTCAGATGGAGGCTGTGTACATGCGGGATACTCTTACGATAATACCAAAAGACCATGAGCTAAACCTCGACATTTACAGATATAATGCAGGTGTTTTATCCATTGGATTTGAGGTGCGTTCTCTTGATACCAAGAGACTTGTGGAGGACACGCAGATAGATGAGTGGAATGCTGATGGAGAGAAGATAGATGCGACACTCAATATCAACAATATGATTGATAAGGATACAGAATATTTGTTGATAATCAAGCTGTCTACCGAAGATTTTGGGGAAATCTATTATTACACAAGAATAATAGATACTTCTGAGAATCATTACAAGGAGCAGACCAATTTTGTTAAAGACTTTAATACAAAGATATTTGACAAAGATCAGGCTGAATCAATTGTGAGCTATCTTGAACCGAAGAGCTCGGAGGATAACAGTAACTTGGGTGAGGCAAATATTAATTCCAGCTTCAGCCAGATAACATGGGGCGATTTAGCACCGGAAAAAGTAACTCAGCCGATAATTTCCTGCAAAGAACTAATGGGAGATGTGGGCAACTATGAACTTAAATATGTCATCAAGGCTAAAAATGATTATGATGAATATCAGTACTACAATGTAACGGAGGATTACAGAGTTAAGTGGACATCCACAACAATGTATCTTCTTGATTACAACAGAATGGTGAACCAGATATTTGAGGCAAATAATCAGAATATTTCCGGAAGCCGTATAAACGTGGGAATTGACAGCAGCTTAACTATAGATATGATGGCCAGTGAGAGCAATAATTATGTGGCGTTTACAAAAGAACGCGCCTTGTGGATGATGGATACAAAGGAAAATGACATTACCAGGGTATTTGCATTTGACGAAGATAATGAGGATGACCTTAGAGACATCAACGATAATCATGATATTGAAATCGTAAGTATTGATGATGATGGCAATTTGAAATTCATTGTATATGGTTACATGAACAGAGGAGAGCATGAGGGCCGCGTGGGCGTTGCGCTCTACAGCTATAATGTCACTGATAACAAATGCAGTGAGATATTATTTATTCCATTTACAAGAACCTATGAGATTCTTAAGGAATCAATTGGAAAGCTTTCATATGTAAGCGAAGACACAATGTATATAATGATAAATGACTGCATTTATTCAATTGATTTGAAGGGAAATGAGTATGTTCAGATTATCGCAAACCTTTCAGATGATATGTATTGTGTAAATGATGCTGGTGACCTTATTGCGTGGCAGGAAAATGGCGGCAGCGCAGGTGGAACGAGGATTAAGGTTTTGAGCCTTGAGACAGGAAAAGAGTATCAGGTAAAGGTTGGAAGCAAATACAGGATAAAAGTGCTTGGATTTGTCGATAATGATTTTGTATATGGTGTTGCTTCTAAGAGCAATATCACTACGGATAAGAATGGCTATGTAACATTTCTCATGAGCAAGCTCAAGGTTGTCAGCAGTGAAAATAAAGTTCTTAAAGAATATTCTAAGCAGGGAATGTATTTTACAGCTGCCGAAATTAAGTACAATATGATTAATCTTAAACAGGTTAAGTATGGTGAGGATGGAAATCTTACCCAGGCTGAGGACTATCAGATATTTGGAAATGTTGAGGAAGAAACGGATGGAGTATCCGTTGATACAATAGTCACTGAGCTTAAAAAGACAGAGATGGTAATTAAATTTGTATACAAGATTACAACATCAAGCAAGCTGAAGGTTATTTATCCAAACGAGGTTGCATTTGATAATACAAATGCCATGAGTATCAGAGAGCTTGCAACCAGCGAGGGTCTTTATTATGTATACTCCTATGGACGTGTTTATGGCGTGTATACAAAGGAGGCAGATGCAATAACAAAGGCGAATTCGGTATCAGGCGTTGTAATTGATGAAAACGGTGCATATCTGTGGAAACGAATTTCCAGACCAACGGAGTATTTGCTGTCAGGAGTAAATGTAAAGGCGGCAGCATCGGAAAGTGGATATATGGCAGCCTGCCTGGATGGAATGCTGACATACAATGGAGTTACCAAAAACGTGGCTTCTCTTTTGAAGAAAGGAAAGTCATCAATTCAGATTATCAATTCAGGTTTGAAGAACAGAGGACTTGACCTGTCGGGATGTGATTTACCACAGGTATTGTATTATGTATGTAATGGACAGCCGGTTCTTGGAATGATAAATGACACAGACTGTGTACTCATAGTCGGATATGATTTCTATAATGCAGTGATGATTAATCCTGCAACGGGAGAGACATACAAAAAGGGAATTGAGGAAACAGAGAAAATGTTTAAAAATGCCGGAAATAGATTTTTGGGAATCAAATAGGAAATGTGCAGGAGCATCACAAATAGTATTTATGGCAGAAGCGAAATCGTCTGCGCGAATTTTACTTCGCCTGTCGCAAAAAATGCTTCGGAATGGAGATTATTATGGATAATAGATTAAAAACATTAGCACACAATCTTGTGAATTATTCTGTCAGAGTACAGAAGGGCGAGAAGGTGTATATTCAGCTCACAGGAGCAAGCACAAAAGATCTTGGAAGACAGATTGTGAAGGAAGTATATTTAGCAGGTGGAATGCCATTTATACATTATAAGGATATGAGCCTGCAAAGAGAGCTGTTGCTTAACTGCAATGAAGAGCAGCTAAAGCTTATGGCAGAGGTTGACAGTCTGGAGATGAGCAAAATGGATTGCTATATTGGAATTGGCGGAAGCGACAATATGAATGAAATAGCTGACGTAGACAGTAATATGCTTGATATGTATTCACGCCTTTATTCTAAGCCGGTTCACAGCGATATACGCGTTAACAAGACAAAATGGGTCATAGCAGGATACCCTAATAATGCAATGGCACAGCTTATGGGCACAAGCCTTGAAGCCTTTGAAGATTTCTATTTTGATGTATGTAATCTTGATTACTCAAAGATGGCAAAAGCAATGGAGCCACTTGTGGAGCTTATGAAGAAAACAGATAAGGTTAGAATGGTTGCAAAGGACACAGATATTTCATTTTCAATAAAAGGTGTTGGAGCAATTCCGTGTGCGGGAGAGTTCAACATTCCTGATGGTGAGGTGTACTCGGCACCTGTTAAGGATTCTGTAAATGGTGTTATAACATACAACACACCAAGCAATTATCATGGATTCACCTTTGAAAATGTTCAGCTTACATTTGAAAATGGTAAGATAGTTAAGGCAACATCAAATAATACTCAGAAAATAAATGAAATATTTGATACAGATGAAGGTGCAAGATACGTGGGAGAGTTTGCCATCGGAGTAAATCCATTTGTTACAAAGCCAATGAAAGATATTTTATTTGATGAGAAGATAATGGGCTCAATTCATTTTACACCGGGATGCTGCTATGAGGATGCACCAAATGGAAATGATTCAGCAGTGCACTGGGATCTTGTTCAGATACAGACACCTGAGTATGGTGGCGGTGAGATATACTTTGATGATGTGCTGATTAGAAAAGATGGAAGATTTGTAATTGATGAACTTGAATGTCTCAATCCTGAAAATCTTAAGTAAAAGACTAGACAAAATAAAAAGCCGAGTCTATAATTTATTCATATGTATAAAAAGAGGAGAAATTTAAAATGGAATTAGTATCAGTTAGAAGCCTGTACCGTGATAAAGAAAAATATATTGGTACAGAAGTAGAGGTTGGAGGATGGATTAGAAGTATCCGTGATTCCAAGACATTTGGTTTTATTGTTATGAACGATGGAACATTTTTTGAACCACTTCAGATAGTGTACAGTGACGCACTTGAGAATTTTGCAGCAATTTCTAAATTAAATGTTGGTGCAGCAATTATAGTAAAGGGTATGCTTGTGGAGACACCACAGGCAAAACAGCCATTTGAAATTCAGGCTACAGAGGTTTATGTCGAGGGAGCATCTTCACCGGATTATCCATTACAGAAGAAGAGACACAGCCTTGAATATCTTAGAACTATAACACATTTAAGACCTAGAACTAACACATTCCAGGCAGTGTTCAGAGTTCGTTCGCTTATCGCATATGCAATTCACAAGTTCTTCCAGGAGAGAGATTTCGTGTATGTACATACACCACTTATCACAGGAAGCGACTGCGAGGGTGCCGGCGAGATGTTTAGAGTAACAACACTTGATATGAATGATCTTCCTAAGACAGATGATGGCAAGGTTGATTACAGCAAGGATTTCTTCAATAAGGAGACTAACCTTACAGTATCAGGACAGTTAAATGGCGAGACATATGCAATGGCATTCAAGAACATTTATACATTTGGACCTACTTTTAGAGCAGAGAATTCCAACACAACAAGACATGCAGCTGAGTTCTGGATGATTGAGCCAGAGATAGCATTTGCAGATCTTAAGGATGATATGATGTTAGCAGAGTCAATGCTTAAGTATGTTATCAACTACGTACTTGAGAATTCACCGGAGGAAATGGCATTCTTTAACAGCTTTGTGGACAAGGGTCTTATTGACAGACTTAAGGGAGTTGTTAATTCTGATTTTGGTCATGTAACATATACAGAAGCAATCGATATATTAGAGAAGCACAATGACAAGTTTGAATATAAGGTAAGCTGGGGAACAGATCTTCAGACAGAGCACGAGAGATATCTTACAGAAGAAATCTTCAAGCGTCCTGTATTTGTAACAGATTATCCAAAGGAAATAAAGGCATTCTACATGAAGATGAATGAGGATAATAAGACTGTTGCAGCTATGGATTGTCTTGTACCGGGTATCGGTGAGATTATCGGAGGAAGCCAGAGAGAAGATGACTATGGTAAGCTTCTTGAGAGAATGAACGAGTTAGGACTTAACGAATCAGACTATGACTTCTATCTTGACCTTAGAAAATATGGTACTGCAAGACATGCAGGATTCGGACTGGGATTCGAGAGATGTGTTATGTATCTTACAGGAATGTCTAACATCAGAGATGTTATTCCATTCCCAAGAACAGTTAATAACTGCGATTTATAGTGTATATATGGCAATCTGATCTGAAGATTAGGTTGCCATTACTGCATACAGAGGTAATTGATTTATGAAAAAATTTAAAAAAATATTGCTCATAATCATTTTAATAGTATTGCTGGCGGTTTTGGGAGCAGTTGTATATTTTGGCATAATTGTGTCGGGATATCAGGAGGAAGCTCAGAAAATGGTCAGAGATGGAGGGATAGAAGCCTTCAAAGGTGAACAGACCAGCATTATTTATGATACAAATGGAAAGGCAATTACTAATTTAATTGGCGAGAAGGATAAGTATTATATGGAATTTGATAAGATTCCATATATGGTCAAGCGCGCACTTATTACCTCTGAGGACAGAAACTTTTATGAGCACTCGGGAATTGACTATATGGCAATAATGAGGGCAACATGGGAGCTTGTGAAGCACAAAGGGGAAATAACCCAGGGTGCCAGTACAATAACTCAGCAGCTGGCCAGAAATATTTTTCTGACACATGAGGTTTCCTATGAACGTAAAATAAAAGAGATGCTCATAGCCAGGGAGCTGGAGAAAACATATGACAAGGATACAATATTAGAATTCTACATAAATAACATTTATTTTGCAAATGGATATTATGGAATTCAGGCTGCGGCAAAGGGGTACTTCAGCAAGAGTGTGGAGAAGCTCTCACTGTCACAGATGGTATTTCTGTGCTCAATCCCTAATAATCCAAGCAGATATGATCCTTATGTCAATCTTTCGGACACAGTTGAGCGAAGAGATAGAATTCTTAAGCAGATGTATGATCAGGGAGATATAGACATGCAGCTGTATAAGCAGGCGGTCAGTGAAAAGATAGTGTTAAAACCATTGAAACATACCACGAATAATTACGTTGAGACATACGTGAGACATTGTGCGACACTGGCACTTATGGAAAAAAGCGGATTTGTATTTGAGTATTCCTTTGATTCAAAGACACAGCAGGAAGAGTATTATGACAGATATTATGAGGCATATGACGAATGGTCTGGAAAGCTGTATACAGGTGGCTATCGCATTTATACTTCTATAGATATGGATAAGCAGAAATATCTGCAGTCGCTGGTGGATGAAACGCTTGCATATTATACAGGAAAGACTAAGGATGGTGTATATGAATTTCAGGGGGCGGCTACCTGCGTGGACAATGAAACAGGCAAGGTTGTTGCGATTGTTGGTGGACGTACCGAATCAAGCTCAGGCTACACCATCAACAGAGCGTTCCAGAGCCACAGACAGCCGGGAAGCTCTATTAAGCCTATACTTGTGTATACACCGATGCTTGAACGCGGATATACAGCAGATACAGTGGTCACAGATGATAAGATAGAAGGCGGCCCGGTCAATTCACCAAATATATTCGAGGGAGCCATCACACTTCGGTATGCTGTGGAGAAATCCAAAAATACAATAGCGTGGAAATTATTTGAAGAGTTAACACCGCAAGTAGGTCTTGAATATTTACATAACATGAATTTCACGCGAATTGTTAAGGAGGATTATATTCCGGCGGCTTCCATAGGAGGAATGACATATGGAGTGTCAACGGTAGAAATGGCATCTGCCTACTCCGGACTTGAAAATGACGGAGTATTTAGAACATCCACATGCATTAAAAGAATTAAGGATTCCGATAAGAATGTTATTATTTCAAACACCTCTGGGGAGAAGCAGATATATGACAAGAATGCTGCCAGAGCAATGACCGACATTCTTAAGGGCGTTCTAATACGTGGAACAGGAAGCAAATTTAATATATCAAATGCTATCTGTGCCGCTAAGACAGGAACGACAAACGAAAATAAAGATGTGTGGTTTGTGGGATACAGTAAGTATTATACAACATCAGTGTGGTGCGGCTACGATACTCCACAGGAAATAAATGATGGTTATGGAACGATTTGTTCAGGAACAATATGGTCAAAGTTCATGACATATATTCATGAGGGTCTGGAAATTAAGGATTTTCCAAAACAGGAATCAGAAGCAGGAGATGGCGAATCAACTACTGAGAATGAGACGCAGTCATCAAAAGAAAGCCAAAGCTCTTCTGAAGGCACATCAGAAAGTGCACAGACTTCAACAACTGAATCGATAGAGCAAACCACTAAAAAGGAAACAATCACCACAGACACAGCTACAAGTGAAACAACAACCAAGGAAACAACATCCAAAGAAACAACAGGTAACAGTGAAACTATAAGTCCTCCCAAGGAGACAACAACTGCGGCAGAAACAACAACCCAGGAGCAGACAGCACCAGGTGGGGGAGAGATTTACTCAGAATACTGGGGAGACAATTAACAGCAAGAAGAAAGGATGCGGGATAAAATGAGACAGAAAATACTTACAGCAATTATTGCAATCGTTCTTGTGGCGGTCATGCTGTGCAATGTGGGCATGTATATAAGCGTAAAGAATATGACTAAGGATGATGAGAAGTCACAGGAGGTAAATGCACCTGTAACTGAGGAAACCCAAGCAGCAGAAGCGACAGATAACGACAGCGGAGAGATGGTGAGCAAGGATTCAATCAAAGCTTATTTTGGCGAGGATGGCGAAGGAACACTGGCGATGCTTAGAAATACGTTTAAAGAAAATATTGTTTACTATGACGGACAATATCGCTTTGCTGATATAAACACATCGCTTAAGCAGAATGAACTGGTGAAAGAGAATTTTGGTTTGGATGAAAATAATTTCATCACCTACTCTGAGTCAGGAAAGGTTATTTCGAAAAAGGGAATTGATGTATCAAAGTATCAGGGAGATATCGATTGGAAAAAGGTCAAGGCGGATGGAATTGACTATGCAATTATCAGAGTTGGATATAGAGGCTATGGCTCAGGACTTATCGTTGAGGATGAAAATGCCAAAACTAACATGAAGAATGCCAATGCGGCAGGCGTCAAAATTGGTGTATATTTCTTCTCACAGGCAATCAATGAGAAGGAAGCAGTTGAGGAAGCAGAATATGTAGCTAAGATAATCAAGAAATATGATATTGATTATCCGGTTGTATTCGATACCGAGGAAATAAGTGGAGATACATCAAGGACGGAGGAGCTGTCGGTTGAGGACAGAACAGACATAACTATTGCATTCTGTGATAAAATAGAAGAACTGGGATACAAACCAATGGTATATGCAAATATTAAATGGTTTGTTACAGCACTTGATATGGCACGTCTTGAAAAATATGATAAGTGGTATGCTTATTATGATTCAAAACTGTATTTCCCATACAAGATTAGTATGTGGCAGTATTCAGATAGTGGCGATGTCGATGGAATTTCTGGAAATGTAGATATGAATATAAGCTTTGAATAAATTGTCATTGCTTATCATATATAAAAATAATTTACGGAGGGTTTAGGTCTAATGAGAAAATATGTTTTAGTTGTAACGTTGTGCATAGCCATGGCATGTAATGTATGTGCGTGCGGAAAGAACGAGAATGTCAGTGAAATTGACAAGAGAGAGACAGTACAGGTACCAACAGGATATCCTGAGGGAGAGGCACAGGAAATATGTATAATGTACAAGGATAATTTGTATGTATACGATGGTCTGGGACGTATGACGGTTAAGGAGGAAGATGTAACCAAGAATTTTACGGATTATACTGAAAAACAGTCTCTTATTAGTGACAGCGATAATAAAGAGCCTACAGAGAATCTGCATGCGGCACATATACACGAAGGATCATCTGTGTATATCAATCCGGACAACACAGTAGATGTGGTAGTCTACGATAAAGCAGATGGTGATGCTTTCAAGCTCAAAATAAAATAAGTGCTATATATAAGAAGGAGCCATATCGGATTGATATGGCTCCTTCTTGATTGATTCGTAAGGAAAATGTCACTTTGTTCTAGTATATGACTAAATCTCTTCGCCGTTCTTATATTTTTCAAGACATCTCTGAATTCTGTTAACAGGATTAAGAAGTTCACTGATTGATGCATCATGGTTGAGTGTATCAATCATAAGAGCAATATACTTGCTCATATCACAATTAATGTAATATTCCTTCTGAAGAAGCTCAGGAGTCTGGTATGTTAAGTTTGTTGTAAGAACTCTGTCAATTGTGCCATTTTTGTAGGCTTCATCAAACTTATCAAGACCATTTGTAAATAAACCAAATGTTGCAGCAACAAATACTCTTCTTGCTTTTCTTCTCTTTAATTCAGCAGCAACATCTAACATACTTTCACCAGATGAAATCATGTCATCAATGATGAATACGTCCTTGCCTTCCACAGAAGCACCGAGGAATTCATGTGCTACGATTGGGTTTTTTCCGTTAACAACCTTGCTGTAGTCACGTCTCTTGTAGAACATACC
>CAZBKO010000089.1:0-9746 GCA_964492545.1 uncultured Lachnospiraceae bacterium | reverse complement strand
TTCTATGCGACCTGCGACCACTTTTTCTAATATTCAACTGTCAAACTCCCGTGTACATATGAATCTGGACTTCTTCTCAACTATTTCTCCTGTTCCGCCTTCATATAATATCTTCAATTTCTTATCTCCTTAAAAAGTATAGAATTAACTTAATAAATTTTCTTATAATTGTCAATGCTTAATCTGTACAAATGTTCTTTTGCTTGTACTTGAATAAGTTATTTGATATAATATAATAGTTTAAATTTAATGAAAGGTATTGATAATATGAAATTTGGAATGAAACAGGTCACGAGCAAACGTCTTGCACTTAATTCCTCTTCGAGAAAAATAACCACCAAGCTGCTTGTTTGGATGTTCAAGGGTGTGCTTCTCGTAGCTGTAATAGCCTCAATAACTGTAGGTTTTGCAGGTTTTGGTATGATTAAGGGAATTATAGATAATGCTCCTGAAGTTGATGACATCAGTATTGCTCCTTCCGGATACTATACAGTTGTATATAACAGTGAAGGAAAACAGACTACCAAATTACTTAAGTCGGGGTCCAATCGTGAAAGTGTAACTATAGATCAGATACCGGAATGTCTGCAGAATGCATTTGTTGACATTGAGGATGAACGTTTCTACGAACATGATGGTATAGATGTAAAAGGTATTATTCGTGCAGGATTTATAGCTCTTTCTACAAGGAGCTTATCACAGGGTGCCAGCACAATAACACAGCAGCTTCTTAAGAATAATGTATTCGAAGATGGAGGGCGTGAAGATTCTATCGGAGCTCTTATTAAGAGAAAGATTCAGGAACAGTATCTTGCGCTGCAGCTGGAGAAATCATTTGACAAGAAGATAATATTAGAGAATTATCTAAACACAATTAATCTAGGCTCAGATACCCTTGGAGTTCAGGCCGCATCTAAGAGATATTTTAATAAAGGTGTTGCCAAATTAACAATTTCTGAAAGTGCTGTACTTGCAGCCATAACTCAGAATCCATCCAAGTATAATCCGGTTCTTCATCCTGAAAATAATGCTGAACGTAGAGAAAAGGTACTGAATAATATGCGCAAGAATGGACATATTACCGAAGCCGAATATGAAGAAGCAATTAATGATGATGTGTATTCAAGAATTCAGTCTACTAATGTTAAGACTTCAGTAACTAATCCTTACTCTTACTTTGTAGATGCTCTTATTGATGAGGTTATGGAAGACCTTCAGGAACAGAAGGGCTACACTGAAACTCAGGCTTACAATGCTCTTTACAGTGGTGGACTTAGTATTTATACAACACAGGATAGTGAAATTCAAAAGATTTGTGATAACGAAATTAACAATCCTGAGAATTATCCTGCCAATGTTTCATACTCTATATCATGGAACTATTCCGTTAAGCATAAGGATGGAACGATAGATAATTATTCAGAAGTTAACATTGATTATTTCAACAGAGTAACCCTTGATAATTCCAAATTCAAGATGCTGTTTTCAAGCACCGAAGAAGCTGACCAGTATGTACAGGCATTCAAGGATGAATTTGTTAAAAAAGGCGACACAGTACTTGGTGAGAATATACAATATACTCTCCAGCCACAGGCATCATTTACTGTTATCGACCAGGCAACAGGATATGTTAAGGCAATCGTAGGCGGACGTGGTGAGAAGACAGCCAGCCGTACTCTTAACAGAGCCGTTTCTACACCAAGACAGCCGGGTTCTTGCTTTAAGGTTCTTTCAACATATGCACCTGCTATTGACAATGCAGGCTACACACTCGCTTCTGTAATAGATGATGCACCATTTGCTGATGTTAACGGAAGACTTGTCAGCAACTGGTACAAGAACGGATATAGAGGTCTTTCTACTCTCAGAGAGGGTATCAGAGATTCCATGAACGTTGTTACCGTAAAGCTTCTTACAGAAATAACACCTCAATTAGGATTTGACTATTTAACTAATTTTGGTTTCACAACACTCGTTGAAAGTGAAGAGACAGAAAACGGTACCTACTCAGATATTAACCAGTCACTTGCACTTGGTGGTGTTACTTATGGTGTTACCAACCTTGAGCTTTGTGCCGCATATGCATCTATAGCCAATGGTGGTGTATATAACTCGCCAGTGCTTTATACCAAGGTTCTTGACCATAATGGAAATGTTATACTTGAAAGTGAAACTGAATCGCATACAGTACTTAAGGATTCATCAGCATGGCTTCTTACAAGTGCAATGCATGATGTTGTTACAAGCGGTACAGGTACTCTTGCAAATGTACCTAATATGTATGTTGCCGGTAAGACAGGTACGACAACAGATGACAATGATATTTGGTTTGCAGGATATACACCATATCTTACAGCAGCCATATGGAGTGGATATGATGAAAATGGAACACTTCCTTCAACTTCTTACCACAACACCTTATGGAGTAAGATTATGACGCAGATTGATGAAGTTAAGGGCTACCAGAACAAGGAAATTGAAATGCCTGATTCCATTGAACAGGCTCAGGTCTGCAGCCTCTCAGGCAAGCTCCCAGTCAAGGGTGTATGTACTAAGGATCCAGCAGGAAGTCAGATTATTACTGAATATTTTGCCAAGGGCACAGTACCAACTGACGACTGCGATGCACATGTTAAGCTGACAATATGTGATAAATCAGGCAAGATTGCAACAAGCTCTTGTCCTCACACTACCAAAGTAGTATACAGATTACGTCCTGAAGGCAGTGACTTATCTCAGGTTACAGCAGATACACCTTATCTGGCACCTGAATCGCTTCTTAGAAGTAAGTGTCGACTGCACAAATAATTTATAGCAGAACGAAGTGACAAATTGATAGGACGTAATTTCCTATCAATAAATTAAGGCTTTACCGGCATCCGGTAAAGCCTTTTCTTTATTCTTTCATTTTGGGATTAAATACAAGTGATGCCAGATAGCTAAATATCAATGCTGCTGATATACCAACGGCCCCCGCATTGAATCCTCCCATAAAAGTCCTATCATACCATCCGTATCAACCCCATCTTTTACTCCCTTTATCAACACATTTCCAAAGCCGACAAGCGGAACACTTGCACCACTTCCGGCATAATCTACAAATTTATCATACCATCCAAATACCCCTAAAATAACACCAATGCACACCAATAATACCATAATTCTGCCTGGCATTAATTTTGTCTTATCCATAAATATTTGAACAACTGCACATATTAAGCCACCTATTATAAATGCTTTTACATAATCCATTTTCTCTCCTCCAATAACTACACTCCTTCTATTATGACACAGTGAGCTACACCCGGAATACTTCTGCCTTCATTGAAGCTTACTGTTGATAAAAGTGCACCTGTGGGAACAAATAATACTCTATGCCACTCACCCTTGCTTATTTTACTAAAAATACTGCCACATAGAACCGATGCCGAACATCCACATCCACTTCCTCCTGCATGAGTATCCTGCTTGTCTCTATCATATATTTCCAGACCGCAGTCATAATGAAGCTTTGTAATGTCTAAACCCTTTGTTTTCAAAAAATCAATTAATATTTTTGTTCCTATATATCCAAGGTCTCCGGTTATTATTTTATCGTAATAATCCGGTTCAACCTCCAGGTCTATTAAATTTCTGTAAATAGCATCTGCTGCCGCCGGTGCCATAGCTGCGCCCATATTCAGCGAATCCTTGCATCCATAATCAACAATTTTTCCTATAGTTATACCTTTAATTCGTGCAAAGCCTTTATTTACAGATATTACAGCCGCTCCACAACCTGTGACGGTCCATGTTGCTGAAAATGGTCGCTGATTTCCGTACTCCATGGGAAAGCGAAAGGTTTTCTCTGCCCCACCAAAATGACTTGATGCCATTGCTACAACGTTTTCTGCATACCCTGCAGCCACATTCATTGCTCCAAGGCTTAAGGCCTCGCCCATGGTTGAACAAGCTCCATATAAGCCAAATACAGGTATATTCAGGTCTAGAAGTCCATATGATGTTGCTATAAGCTGTCCAAGCAAATCACCGGAAAAAATATACCTTACATCATCATTGCAAAGTCCTGCCTTCTTAATTGCAAGCTGAGCTGTTTTCTTTTGAAGAAGACTCTCCCCTTCTTCCCAGGTTTTCCCTCCAAACAGCGGATCCTTTTCTATCTGGTCAAAAGTATTTCTAAGTGGTCCCTCCCCTTCTTTTTTTCCAACTATTGAACCACCGGCAATAATATATGGCGGCTGGCTAAAAATAACGCTCTGCTTTCCAACTATTTGATTATTGTCCACTAAATCCACCCCCATACTGTAAACGCATAGTAGAAAACTCCCACCAGCCAGCTAAAAAATATTCCATATAGAATAACAGGTCCTGCTATGGTAAAAATCTTACAACCAATTCCAAATACCTGTCCCTCTTTTTTAAACTCTATGGCCGGTGCTGCAACAGAGTTTGCAAATCCTGTTATGGGAACCAAAGTACCTGCACCACCAAATTTAGCAAGCTTTGGATAAATATTTAGTCCGGTCAGAATTACACTAATTAATATCAGCGTGAGTGATACCAGACTTGCCGTCTTTTTTTCACCGTAGCCTAAATATTTGTAATAATTTGCAAATGCCTGACCTACAGTACAGATAATTCCTCCCATAACAAATGCTCTGCACACATTTAAGAATGTATTTGTTGTTGGTGTAACACTTTTAACATATTTGTTATATTCCTTCATAGCTACCTCCTTATTTACCAATTTTTATAGTAATACATTAATGAGCCTGCAGCCTTACCAATTGCCAGTGATAGAACAATGTATTCCATTCCAAGCTTTAGTTTAACTCTTCTCGTAAACACCGATGTTGCATTCAGACTTTCAGCCAATGATGTTGCCAGACAACCAACAAATATACCCATAAATATCCCTGTAAATGCAGCTCCCCAATATCCTATATTTATTGACGGCTGAAAAATAGTCATAATATTGCCCACAATCCCTCCAATTATTACTGCATTTTCATAAGTAATGATATGTGAAGCTGTATGACTTTTCCCGGCAAGCCTTGTAAGAACTCCTACTGCAGTAATTAATGCAAACACTCCCCCAGCTGCAATTAATCCTGCACTCAATCCAAAAATACCTGCCGCAATTTGTCTAATTAACATCCTTGTGCATCTCCTTTCTCTTAACTCCGTCTATCAATGTAGTGTTTATATCTGTCTCGTATTTTCTCATTTCCACTTCTATAGGTGTTGGATCTTTAGACAATTTCTTACTTCCAAAATGATTGTAAAAAACTATAATTCCTATGGCTAGTCCTACTGAATACATAACTTCAATAACTGTACATCCATCTGATTTTTCTCCTGTAAATTGATAATACAGATTATGAAACAGATCCTTTGTATTTACATCTGTATTAAATGTCATTATGGCAAAGGCTGCTCCAAAGAAAATAGTGATGCATATAAATACAACCTTTGCATATTCCCAAGCTTTCTCATTACCTTTATTTTTCTCCTTGTACTCAACGAGACACTGGACTTCCCCAATATTTTCCACCTGAATCCCTGGTATTTTTTCTGTTATGAGCTTAATAATATACATAGCAGAAAGTATATATCTGCTTTTCTTTTCATTAGCAAATGTTATGGCTTTAATTGATTTTACTTTATTTACAACATTGTCATTAGAGCAGTATATTGATGCAACATCCGATACACACACGTCACGCTTATTTGATACAGTACTTTGGCTCATGTTTATATACACTATATCCCGACACATTAATCCTCATTCCTCCTGTACTCTAACCATTGATAGGATTAGTATTTTCACTCTCCGAAAAAATATACATACTTTCAGCTATACTCAACACGAATTTGTGCACGTCCAGCGAGCGTTTTTAGTTGATATGACGTAATTCCTACAAATAAAAAACCGTATGATACATTCCTTTCGGACTATACCATACGGTTAATATTCTAGTATTGCTCAGCTCTATTCTCTCTACACCGAACTAACTAATTGTTATTCTACTTTGAAAATACTAACAGATGAATCAAGGTCTCCTGCATCATCCTTCAATCTCTTAACAGCACTGCTAAGTTCTTCAACTGCTCTTAACTGTTTCTCTGCGCTTCTGCTAAGTTCTGATGAAGCTGCCTCTGTTTCATTAGATGTTGCTGAAATACTTTCAATAGCTTCCATTGTATCATTCTTAGCAACCTCTATACCATTGACACTTTCAGTAATCTTATCGATATCCTCAGCAAGTACTGTTACATGCTTCTTAATCATCTTAAATACATCAACTGTATTGTCAAGTGCCTCTTCCTGTATAGAAACAATTCCCTCTGCCTTGCCAGCTGTCTCCATTGTATTGACCATCTTATCCTGAATCTGCTTGATAATCTGTCCAATCTGTGAACCCGCCTGACTTGACTGTTCAGCGAGCTTCCTTATCTCGTCAGATACAACTGCAAATCCTCTTCCTGCTTCACCTGCTCTGGCAGCCTCGATAGAAGCATTAAGAGAAAGAAGATTCGTCTCCTCTGAAATATCATTGATTGTACCAACGATACTGTAAATAGCCTTTGATTCCTTGTTAAGTTCTTCAATTGACTGAATTATATACTTAGTAATCTCCGTTGTATCCTTAACTCTTTCGCCAAGATTTGAAATGATTACCATTCCATCATCAATTGCGTTCTGAGTTGTCATTGTAATTTCGTTAATCTCATTAGTATTAGAATGAACATTTGAAATCTTATCTGCAAGCTCTGACATCTGTCCAAGACAACTGTCAGTATCCTCTGACTGTTGTGTAATACCTGCATCAATAAATGAAACTGCTTCCTTAATATTCTTAGTTGCCTCGAGAAGTAACTCTGAAGTCTCGTCAACCTGTGATGCAGACTCTGTTACATTTCCACTAACTGAAGTCATCTTACTGATAAGTTCCTTCATGCTCTTAATCATATTAAGTATGTTAGATGAAAGAATTCTAAATTCATCCTTTCTTCTCATCTCAATGCTTCCTGTAAGGTCACCATCTGATGTCTTCTTAAGTACTTTGTTAACTGTCTTAATTGATCTTGACATTCCTGTTGCAAGAACAGATCCGATAGCTACTGCTATTAAACAGCAGATAAATACAGCTATAAGTGTATATCTGAGAATTACATTTGCTCCTGAAAGTATCTCGCTCTTAGGAACAAGTGCGCAAATCATAGCTCCTGTCTGTGGTTCTACTGAGTATGAGAATAAATACTGCTTGCCATCATATGATACATACTTAAATCCTGACTGTTCCTCACTTGAAGCTGCATCCTGATAAAATGATGTGTCCGCAAATGAAATATCATCACTTCCACTAATAACTTCAATACCCTGCTTTGTTACAAATCCCTTAATACAGCCATCACTAATCTCAGCTTCATCTAATATATCCTGAATAAATGATTTCTTAACATCAACAATTATATATCCAACCTTCTTATTCTTACGATTAAGTAATGGACATGTATATGCTAATGTGTACTCATTGGTGTCAAAAGCTGCTCCCTCGTCAAGTTCCGGATGCTTACTAATCCAATATGGTGTTCCGTTGCTGTTATCTTCAACTTCCTTGCCTGCATCTGAATCAATAAATGCGTCATAAATTCCTGCATCCTTAACGCCTTCATCTGTACAGGTATTAGCATTGTTAGATACAATAATTATATGTTGAATGTACTTGTCAGCTGTTGCCTCATTACTTACTGCAAGCTTAACCTCCATAAAATCAGATTCTGTCTTAATATCAGTTCCTGTTCCTGAATAATAATTCTCAATAGAAGTATTAACTGATAATCTTGTACCCATAAGCTGTATTGAATCAAATCCCAACTCTAAGTACTGTTCAAGAGTGCTTACACTTGAGTTAGCTGACGATTCATATGTAGATGTAAGAGTATCACTGCTCTTAGAGTAAATCATTATACCTACTACTATAAATAATATAACCGGAACAAGAAATGCTACTATGAGCTTCATCTGTATTCCGCGATACCATGCTGTCTTGCCCTTCTTAAAAGCCTCCTGCATTGCCAGCTTACGCTTCTCAGATTCTTCTCTGCTCTGAAACTTTCTAACAGCTTGGTAGCCCTTCTTAATAAGCCCTCCAAGCTTCTTAAATCCAACACCAATTGCTTTCAAAATATTAATCGCTACCACCTTAGCTGACTTACCATCACCCGGTGTCTTAACCTTCTTCTCTCTGCTTATCTTAGGTTCCTTAACCTTCTTCTCCTTCACTGGCTTAGGCTCCTTAACCTTCTTCTCCTTCACTGGCTTAGGTTCCTTATTCTTCTTCTGTGTTCCATTATCCCCGCTATTCTTCTTACCAAATAGACTCTTTCTATTCTTATCGTTCTGGTTCTTAGAATTATCCTCATTATCAAGAATTATATCCTCGATGAGGCTGTTATCTGCTGTTGCCATGTCACTACTGTCTGTACTGTATTCCTTAATATCATCACGATTCATCTGCCGCACCACCTCATAAAATAATATCTATAATTATACTATACTTGAATACATTATTCTAGTTAATTTTGTCTTTTTATGGGTTTTTATGAATATATTTTTATGAAATATTACCAATATGATTTTTTTATTTACTCTTGACTTTTAATATCAATGTTATATAATGTAGTTATCAAAACTACATTGAATAGTTTTTGTGTCGTTGTTATTTGTTTTTAGCATCTATTTTAAGTAATATTGATGTTATTTTTTATGAAACATATTCTCATATAATATGTTTCGGATTGGAGATTATATGGATTATCAATTACATTATTCTGATACACCCGTTAAGAGCAGACTTTTAAAAATAGCTATTCCCAAATACTCACTTGGTGAGGAGCTCGTAAGTTCAATATCACATGGAATTGGTGCAGGACTTGGTATTGCCGCTCTCGTACTTTGTCTTCTAAAAACCGTGGGCACAGGCAACGGTTTTGCAACTGTGAGCAGTTGGATATTTGGTCTGTCAATAATTATTCTATACAGTATGTCCTGTATTTATCACGCGCTGAAGCCTAATAATGCCAAGCGTGTCATGAGAGTTTTTGATCACTGTACTATTTTCCTGCTTATTGCCGGAACATACACACCATTTACTCTTGTTGCTCTTAATGGAAGGGTTGGTTGGACATTATTTGGTATAGTTTGGGGTTCAGCTATTATAGGAATCGCCCTCAATGCAATTGATATGGAGCGTTATAAGGCAGTTTCCATGGTATGTTACCTTGCTATGGGATGGGTTATCGTATTTGCATTCTCACCCCTTGTAAAAGCAATTAATATGAATGGAATTTACCTTCTTATTGCAGGTGGAATTGCCTACACAATCGGTGCTGTTATATATGGTATTGGAAGCAAGGTTAAGTATATGCATTCAATTTGGCATTTCTTCGTATTAGCCGGAACTATTCTTCATTTCCTTACAATTTATATGTATGTATTATAATACTCAAGAAGCAGTACCTGACTCATCAGATACTGCTTCTCATTTTTGATAATAATTTTTTCTCTAATCTGCTTACCTGGACCTGGCTTATTCCCAGTTCCTTTGCCACCTCCATCTGTGTTTTGTCCTGATAATATCTCATAACTATCAGTCTTTTTTGCATTTCATCCAGGCCACTCATTAGCGAAGCTGCTGAAAAATCAACCGTTTATTTGATTGGAATTTTGATTTTAGCTT
>CAZBKO010000088.1:0-9842 GCA_964492545.1 uncultured Lachnospiraceae bacterium | reverse complement strand
GATAATATATAGCGACGCGGGGAAGCTAAGGAGAAACTTCAGCAGCCGTAGAGCCTCACGTATAGCAGCAACCTAACTTGCAGCTACTGGAAGTCGTGCGTCCGGCGAAACTTGAAATGCTGGAATTGGAAGTCATGCGGCCGGCGAAACTAGAAATACTGGTATTAGAAGTCATGCGGCCGGCGCAGGATTGGGCAAATTAGAATATAAAGAAGCGAATATACCCAAAAAAACGGAAAAACAAGCATGAAAATCATCAGATTGGGTATATTCGCATAGTGGACAAGCACCATGCCCAAAATAAAGAGAATTTTGGGCATAGAAAGCAAGTGTGGGTGTGAAATACCCACCGGTCATCATAACTCGTCGGCCATCAGCGCCCAACGTACAGCAATAGGAACCTTGAAATGCTAACACTAAAAAACTATAGAGATTTACATATGAAAAATGACGGAAAATGATTGACAATGACCGTATATGAATGTATAATGTTGTTAACAGTTAAGGAAAATGAACGAATATGACGGAGGTAGCAATGCTAAGTGAGACGAGAATGAATGAAATTGCTAAAATTGTAGATGATAAAGGAAGTGTTTCAGTTCAGGAATTAATGAAAGAATTTGGGGCTTCAGAATCTACAATAAGAAGAGACTTGAGTACACTTCATAAGGATGAACGCCTTATTAAGGTACATGGTGGCGCAATCGCAATTGAGAAGAAGGTAACTACAGAAGATGATGACATAGATCTTCGACATGAACTCAACAGGGAAGACAAGATTAGAATTGCTCAATACGCCGCAGGACTAATTGTAGATAATGATTTTATTTATCTTGATGCAGGAACAACAACAGAACTGATGACAGATTATATTGATAACAAAAGCATTACAATTGTTACAAATGGAATCAGTCATGCCAAGAAGCTGGCGTCGAAGGGTATAAGAACTTATCTTCTTGGAGGACTTATGAAGGCTTCAACAGAAGCAGTTGTTGGTGAAGAGGCAGTTCTGAGTCTTGATAAATATCATTTTACAAAAGGATTTTTTGGAGTAAACGGTATTACCTTTGATGAAGGCTACAGTACACCGGAGGTAATGGAAGCATTACTAAAAAAACGAGCTATGAAGTGTTCTAAACAGGTATACATTTTATCAGACCAGAGTAAGTTTGACTGCATATCGTCAGTGAAATTTGGAGACTTTAAGAAAGGAATTATAATAACCACTGGTCTTAAAAATGCAAACTATAAGAATTACAAAAATATATTGGAGGTGTAAGCATGGTATATACTGTAACATTTAATCCGTCACTTGACTACGTTGTAGGACTTGACAATTTTGAAACCGGCATGGTAAATAGGGCTAAATATGAGCAGATAATGCCGGGCGGCAAGGGAATTAATGTATCTATTGTTCTTGGAAATCTTGGTGTTAAGAATACTGCACTTGGATTTGTTGCAGGATTTACAGGGGATGAAATTGAACAGAGAATTAGAGAGAAGGGTGTAGACGCAAGATTCATTCATGTAAAGGATGGCTTTTCTAGAATTAATATCAAGATTAAAGCAACTGAAGAAAGTGAAATTAACGGAATAGGACCATGTATTACACAGGATGATGTGAGCAGCCTGATGGGAATACTTGATAAGATAGTTGATGGAGATACTTTGATAATGGCAGGAAGTATTCCGGATACGCTTCCAGATTCAATGTATATGGACATTCTTGAGAGAGTGAAGGACAGAAACATTAGAACTGCTGTAGATGCGACAGGAAAACTCCTGATAAATGTGCTTAAGTACAGACCATTTTTGATAAAACCAAACAATCATGAGATGGGTGAAATATTTAACACAACTATAGATTCAGAGGAAAAACTTATAGAATATGGAAGAAAGCTTATGGATATGGGGGCACGTAACGTACTAATATCACGAGCTGGAGATGGAGCTATTCTTCTATGTGAGGATAAAAGAATAATTAAAAGTCAGGCGCCAAAGGGAGTGGTAGTTAATTCGGTCGGTGCAGGCGATTCCATGGTGGCAGGCTTCATAGCAGGTTATATGGAACAAAATGACTTTGAATATGCATTGAGAATGGGAATTGCAACGGGAAGTGCAAGTGCATTTTCTAAGGAGCTGGCAACAAAGAATGAAGTACAGAGACTGATGTGATGAATTCACAGGAAATGGAGGCGAACTATGAGAATAACAGATTTAATTAATCCTAAAAGTGTTAATTTGAATGGAATTTCACAGAACAAAAATGATACGATAAATGCAATGGTTGAATTAATGTATGCAGGTGGAAACATAAAGGATAAGGAAGTATACAAAGCAGGTGTATTTGCCAGAGAGGAAGAAAGTACAACAGGAATAGGAGAAGGAATCGCTATTCCACATGCGAAGAGTGATGCGGTAAGCAGACCAGGACTTGCAGCAATGGTAATTCAGGAGGGTACAGATTTTGATGCACTTGATGATGAACCGGTACATCTTATTTTCCTCATAGCAGCACCTAACACAAAAGAAAATGTACATCTTGATGTGCTTAGTAAGCTGTCTGTTTTGCTTATGGATGAAGAATTTACACAGAAGCTGAAAACAGCAAAGAATGTTGATGAATTTCTTGACATTATAGATAAGACAGAGAAGGCCAAGGATGAGGCAGAAAATGTAAAGGAAGCTGCTGCACAGGCTTCAATTCTTGCTGTAACCGGATGCCCCACAGGGATTGCACATACCTATATGGCAGCTGAGGCACTTGAAAAGGCTGCGAAAAAAGCAGGCTGTTCAATAAAGGTTGAGACAAGAGGCTCGGGTGGAGCAAAAAATGTCCTGACAGATAAAGAGATTGAAGAGGCAAAATGTATAATTGTTGCAGCAGACACAAAGGTTCCAATGGAGAGATTTGCAGGAAGAAAGGTTATATCATGTCAGGTATCTGATGGAATAAGCAAGGCGGATTCACTGATTGAAACGGCACTTGGTGGAAATGTAGCAATATACAAAGGTGACGGAAGCTCTTCAAAGAAAAGTGATTCTGTATCGGGTAAAGAAAGTATTGGACATAAAATATACAAACATCTTATGAACGGTGTATCACATATGCTTCCATTTGTAGTTGGAGGAGGTATTTTAATAGCTCTTGCATTTCTTATTGATGGTTTATCGATAGATATTAATTCGCTAAGTAATGCAGAGAGACAGAATTTTGGTACAATAACAGAAACAGCAGCAGTATTTAAGGAAATTGGTGGCGTTGCATTTGGATTTATGCTTCCGGTACTTGCAGGCTTCATAGCCATGAGTATAGCTGATAGACCGGGACTTGCGGTTGGTTTTGTTGGTGGATATATGGCAGCAAATGGTAAATCCGGTTTTCTTGGTGCTCTAGTAGCGGGCTTTCTCGCAGGATATTTAATTGTATTGTTGAGAAAATTATGCAGCAAATTACCTGATAGTCTTGATGGAATTAAGCCGGTACTGATATATCCATTATTTGGTATAATGATAATGGGACTCGCAATGAAATTTGCAATTGAACCACCTGTTGGTGCACTGAATACTTTACTAAATGATGGACTTAGCAGTATGTCTGGAACAAGCAAGGTTTTACTTGGACTTATTGTTGCAGGAATGATGTCAATTGATTTTGGCGGTCCTGTAAATAAAGCAGCTTATGTATTTGGTACAGCGTCAATAGCATCAGGAAATTATGGAATTATGGCGGCGGTAATGATTGGTGGTATGGTTCCACCTTGTGCAATAGCATTATCAACATTATTATTTAAGCATAAATTTACAAGTGAAGAAAGAAAATCAGGTCCGGTAAACTTTATTATGGGTCTTGCATTTATTACAGAAGGAGCAATTCCATTTGCTGCATCGGATCCTTTGAGGGTAATTCCTGCATGTACAATTGGTTCAGCAATTGCTGGGGCAATATCAATGTTCTTCAATTGTACATTAATGGCACCTCATGGTGGAATATTTGTATTCCCGGTTGTTGGAAATTGGGTATATTATTTGATTGCATTGGCTGTGGGTACAGTAATTGGAGCTGTTTTATTAGGATTATTTAAGAAAAAGGTTACAGAATAAACATTATTTATACAGGAACATCAAAGTATAGTTGGTGTTCCGGGAACGGAGAACATTATGAATAAAATTATGGGAAAAAGTGTATTTGGTGGAATTGCAATCGGACGAGTTATGGTGTATAGCAAGGATGACAGTCAGGTTGTAAGAAAACATGTTGATAACTTTGAGGCTGAAGTTGAGAGATTTGAGATGGCAAAGAATACTGCTAATGAGCAGCTTGCAGGATTATATGATAAGGCTGTAAAGGAAGTTGGTGAGGCAAGCGCAGCAATATTTGAAGTACATCAGATGATGCTTGAGGATTTAGATTATATTGAATCAATAACACATATAATTACAACAGAAAAAGTTAATGCGGAATATGCAGTTGCGTGTACAAGTGATAATTTCTCTGAAATGTTTGCATCCATGGATGATGACTATATGAAGGAAAGAGCAGCTGATGTTAAGGATGTATCAAATAGAATAATTGATATTTTACAGGGAAAGAACAATGGACAAATGTCCAGTGATGAACCGGTAATTATTGCGGCAAAGGACTTGGCACCAAGTGAAACAGTTCAGCTTGATAAAAGCAAGGTTTTAGCATTTGCAACAAAGGGAGGCTCTACTAATTCACATACGGCTATTCTTGCAAGAACAATGAACATTCCGGCACTTATAGGTATTAATTATCCAGATGATGTGGATGGTAAAATGGCAATTATAGATGGATATGAAGGTATGATTATTATTGAGCCGGATGAAGATACTATTGAGCATTATAAAGCAGTTCAAAATGAAGATATAAAGAAAAAACAATTGCTGCTTGAACTTAAGGGTAAGCCTAACAAGACTATTGACGGAAAGGAAATAATGCTGTTTGCCAATATTGGTGGTGTAGGTGATGTTATGAACGCACTTCAAAATGATGCAGCGGGAATCGGATTGTTTAGAAGTGAATTCCTATATCTTGAAAATAGCACATATCCTACGGAAGAAGAGCAGTTCAATGCATATAAAACTGTTGCCAGAAATATGGCTGGAAAAAGAGTTATTATCAGAACTCTTGATATCGGAGCGGACAAGCAGGTTGATTATTTCAATATGGAACATGAGGACAATCCTGCTATGGGATACAGAGCAATAAGAATATGCTTAGACAGGGTTGAAATATTCAAGACTCAGTTAAGGGCACTATATAGAGCCAGCGCATACGGAAATATTTCCATTATGTTTCCTATGATTATATCTGTAAATGAAGTAAAACAGATTAAAAAAATTGTAAACGAAGTAAAGGATGAGCTTACGGCTTCAGGTGTACAATATGGTGAGGTTGAGCTTGGAATAATGATAGAGACGCCTGCTGCTGTTATGATTAGTGATCTTCTTGCAAAGGAAGTTGATTTCTTCAGCATTGGTACAAATGACCTGACACAGTATACTCTTGCTATTGACAGACAGAATCCAAAACTTGATAACATATATGATTCTCACCACGAGGCTGTTCTTAGAATGATCAGGATGGTTGCTGAAAATGGTCATAAAGAAGGATGCTTCGTGGGTATATGCGGAGAACTTGCATCAGATACAACTCTTACAGAAACATTCTTAAGAATGGGCATTGATGAGCTCTCTGTATCACCTACATTTATATTAGGTGTGAGAGATGCCATTAGAAAAGTTGATCTGTCAAAATAAGTATATATCATTGTGCTGAGATAATAATTAATTAGCTAACGTACTGTTACAATGCAAGTCTTCGAAACACCATCAACTTTGGCTGTTATGATGGTGGTTCCGGACTTGATAGCATAGAGCCAACCGTTATCATCTATTATGGCAATGCTTTTCCTGCTGGATTTCCAGGTAGGAACTATACCGGAAGAAACAATTGCAGAAAATTTAAATGACTGACCCGGGTTAAGTGTAATCCGGGTCTTATTAAGTCGTATTGTAGGCTTACGCACGGTTATTCTGCATGTAACAGTGGTCTTGTCAGCTGTTGCTGTTATTGTTGCAACACCAGGCTTATGAGCGGTAACCGTACCGTTTTCACTGATGGTTGCAATGCTCTTCTTGTTGACCTTCCATTTGATGGAGGAACCATTAGATGTTCTGGCTGTCAGACGAAGCGTATCACCGTTCTCTAATGAGGCAGTTGTCCTACTGATGGTAATTACTGTCTTCTTAACAGTAACTCTACAACTGGCCTCAGCTCCGGAAATCTTGGCAGTTATGGTTGCTGAGCCTGATTTCTTGGCAGTTATTCTGCCGTATGTGTTGACTGATGCAACCGATGAATTACTGCTCTTAAAGCTTACACGCTTGCATGTTGAAGGAACTGCTATAAGGTAAAATGAGTCACCAATGTCCATAATCTGTGAATAGTCTGATAGCAGAATGAAACTGAAATAGCCTGATGAGGCGTAGGTTGTGCCTGCATTGGAAAATATAATTGCAAAACACAAAAAAGATGAAATTATACAATTTCTGATTCGTATTATCATAAAAGACTCCTATCTGAAAGAATTGTTAATTCTTTCCCTTGAAATAATACAGCACAACGATATATACTAAAAGAATATTAACACATTCAATGCACAAAGTCAATGTATATAAAAAATAAATATATATTGACAAAATGTAACAAAGAGATATAATATATTTAAATTGATATAATCAACGTTTAGTGTTATTATATAAAGTATAAAACTATGTATTTAGAGAGGTGCGGACATGCTATTTGTAAAAACAGAAGACTTGAAAACGGGGATGCGTCTGGCCAAGCCGATATATAATAAGAAGGGTGTATTATTGTATGATCGTGACACTAAGCTTTCGGAGCAGGGCATTAAGAGTATTGCTAATTTTAATCTGATAGGTATCTATGTATTGGAACCGGCAGAACCTGTGCCACCTATGACTGAGGATGATATAGAGTTTGAAAGATTTCAGACAATAGCGGTTTTTGCTATTAAGGATGATATGCAGGCACTTATTCAGCATAATGAACCTAAGAATCTAATTAATATGGCTAATATGATTATTAAGAATTATGGCAAGCTGTTTAAGAAGATAACATTTACACAGAATCTAAGAAGCTCAGAGGATTATGTGTATAAGCATTCGCTGAACGTTGCAATATTATGTGCGCTAATAGCACACAGACTTAATTTGGACTTTATGACTCAGCTGGATGTTGTTATGGCAGCACTTTTACATGATATTGGCAAGCTTAACATAGCTTATGGCCTTGCCGGTAAGCATGAACCTACTGATGATGAGAAGGATGAGATTAAGAGAGGAATTGCATCAGGATATGCGCTGCTCAGTGATTTCATTAATCTTTCACCTGGGGCCAAGCGAATTATATCTTAGTCTCAGAAGGAAATATACGGAATAGGCAGCGGATATGATGGAAGAGAGAAGAAGCTGTATCCCGGAACAAAGGTGCTTCTTGTTGCAGATGCTTATGATGCCATGACTGCAATGAAGATGGATGAAAGTCCACTATCTGAATTGTCGGCTATAAGAACGATGCTTGATGAAGAGGATTACTATGATACTAAGGTTGTATATGGTTTGATGGAAAGCATTAATATAATGCCACCAGGAGCATGTGTTGAGATGAGTAATGGAGAAAAGGGGCTTGTAATTAAGGAAAATGCCAGCCCGCTTGAACCGATGGTATTAGCATTTGGCTCTAATAAGATATATGATTTTTCATCTAATATAGTTAATTCCAGAGTTAGTATAACTGATATTATGAAGACGATGGACAATAGAATAATTATTGATAAGAGTTTGTTAGAAAGTTTCAATAATCAGTAACCGTTATGGTTGAATAGAGATATTGTGAAAATAAGTCGGGCAACATTATTTTCACACAGCTATTTGTGCAGGAGCATCACAAATAGTATTCATGGCAGAAGAGAAATCATCTACGCAGGTTTCGCTTTGCCCCATCGCAAAATGCTCCGGAATGGAGATTATTATGGCTGAATTTAAGATTAAGGTTAAGGGTATAGTTCATCATGACGGAGAATATTTACTAATTAAGAAATGGTATGATGATAATATAACGGAACCTTATAAGTGGGAATTTGTAGATGATGAGGTAAGCTTTGGAAATAGTCCTGAGAATACTGTAATGGATTCAATCAAGGATAAGACGGGCCTTGATGTTCATCTCACGAAGATTTTATATACATGGAGCTATGTGGTAGGCGAGACACAATTTCTGGGAATTGCTTATTTGTGTGACACTGATGAAGATATTGTAATGATGTCGGAGGATTTGCTTGAGTATGTATGGATACATCCTGAAGAGTTCCACGAATACATTGATAATGATATGATATTGGAAGATATCAATAGAGTATTGGAATTAGATTAATATCAAGGAATATGAATGGAGATATGTATGACTACTTTAATTAGAGGAGCGAGGGTTATCGAACCTTCAACACATTCGGATAGAATTGAGGATATTCTCATACAGGATAATATTATTACCAAGAGAGCTGAGAATATTACAGACGAAGCTGATAATGTAATCGAGGCTGATGGAATGATTGCAATGCCTGGACTTATTGATCTCCATGTACATTTGAGAGATCCGGGATTTGAATACAAAGAAACAGTTGCTACCGGAACGAAAGCGGCGGCAGCAGGTGGAGTTACGACTGTGTTTGCAATGCCCAACACCAAGCCTGTAACAGATAATGTGGAGATTGTAACAGAGATTATTAATAAGGCTAAGGAAGCCGGATATGCTAATGTCAGCCCGGTAGCGGCTGTGACTATTGGTCAGGAAGGAAAGGTTCTTACTGATCTTGAGGCACTTAAGAAGGCAGGTATAGTGGCAATCAGTGAAGATGGCAAATCAGTAATGGACACCTTAATATATAAGCAGGCTATGGAGAATGCAGCTAAGTATGATATTACGGTTATGGCTCATTGCGAGGACAAGGCTCTTGTGAATGGTGGCGTAATTAATGAGGGAAGAGTGTCTAAGGAGAACAATATTCCTGGTATTAGCAATAGTGTAGAGGATATCATAACTGCCAGAGATATTATTCTTGCTGGAGAGACTGGAGCAAAACTGCATTTATGTCATTGTTCGACAGCTGGTGCAGTGAAGATGATAGAGGAAGCTAAGAAGGCTGGAATTTCAGTAACGGGAGAGGTGTGTCCTCATCATTTTACACTATCAGAGGATGATATAGATATTAATGATGCTAACTATAAGATGAATCCGCCACTTAGAACCAGGGAGGATGTTAAGGCGCTTATTGAGGGACTTAAGAATGATGTGATGGATGTAATTTCCACCGATCATGCACCACATAGTGAGGAAGAGAAGAAGGGAATTATCGCTTCACCATTTGGCATTGTTGGAATTGAGACGAGTGTCGCACTTGCCATAACAGAATTGGTCGACAAGGGATATTTAACATTTATGCAGATGGCAGAGAAGATGAGCTATAATCCTGCCAGAATTACAGGCATCGATAGAGGAACTCTACTAGAGGGAAAGGAAGCAGATATTGTTTTGGTAGATCCGGAAGCAACATATGCTATTGATGTTAACACATTTGCATCTAAGGGTAAGAATACACCATTCAATGGTAAGAAGGTAAAAGGAAGAGTTATGTATACTATTTTGTCAGGCAAAGTAGTTTATCAATATAATTAACATATAAGATAATATGAAGTGACCTCACAATTGTAGTTTCGTGGATTTACCTGTACAA
>CAZBKO010000087.1:0-9966 GCA_964492545.1 uncultured Lachnospiraceae bacterium | reverse complement strand
ACCGTGTTGTTGGTATGAAGTCTCGTGGTGTTTATGAAACTCCAGGTGGAACAATTCTTATGGAAGCTCATAAGCAGCTTGAAGAACTAGTTCTTGACCGTGCTACCATGGAGACTAAGAAGGATATGGGAAACAAGTTCTCTCAGATAGTATATGAAGGAAAATGGTTCACACCACTTCGTGAAGCTGTTCAGGCATTTGTTGAGTCTACTCAGGAATATGTTACAGGTGAAGTTAAGTTCAAGCTTTACAAAGGAAATATCATCAAAGCCGGTACTACTTCTCCATATTCATTATACAGTGAATCTCTTGCAAGCTTCACAACAGGTGATTTGTATGACCATCATGATGCTGATGGATTCATCACATTATTTGGACTTCCTCTTAAGGTTCGTGCAATGAAAATGGCTGAACTTGCTAAGAATAAGAATAACTAATCAAGAATAATATTACAATAAAGTGAAAGCTGAAAGTCAGATGTATTTCTGATTTTCAGCTTTCTCTAGTTTGACACTTGTCCTTTAATATAGTAAAATATAACAGTATGTCTGCTTATACATAGATATATAATTTAATAGTATGTTAGGAGGTTTTAATACGAAAACTATAGATATAGTGGTACCTTGCTATAACGAAGAAGAAGTTCTTGAAATATTTTATAATGAAACTAAAAAAATAACTACAACACTTACTTCATATAAATTTAATTTCATTTTTGTTGATGACGGAAGCCGCGATAAAACATTGCTCATTATGCTGAAGCTTGCTAATGAACAGCAGGATGTACAATATATTTCATTTTCGCGCAATTTTGGCAAAGAGGCAGCTATGTATGCCGGACTTAAATACTCATCCGGAGACTATGTCATTGTTATGGATGCTGATTTACAGCACCCACCTGCTCTATTTCCAAGAATGCTTGAATCTATTGAAGCTGGGCACGACTGCTGTGCAGCCAGAAGAACCACAAGAAAAGGGGAAGCACGCATTCGAAGCATGTTTTCACGCATGTTCTATCGACTAAGCAACAAGATATGTGATGTTGAACTTGTGCAGGGTGCTGTTGACTACAGGATTATGTCAAGGCAAATGGTTGACTCAATTCTCACACTTTCAGAAGTACAGCGATTCTCAAAGGGTATTTTTACCTGGGTTGGTTTTGACACCGAGTGGATTCCATATGAGAATGTTGAGCGAACTGTCGGCAAAACCAAATGGAGCTTTACAGGACTCCTTAAATACGCAGTAGATGGAATAACTGCATTTTCCATTACTCCTCTTCGTCTGGTTACAGGAATGGGTTTTCTCATTTCTCTTGCTGCATTCATATATATTGTGGTTACTTTGATACAGACATTTGTATGTGGCATCAGCGTTCCGGGATATGTTACAATCTTATCAGCTGTTCTGTTTTTAGGTGGTATAATAGAATTTTCCATCGGGATTCTAGGTGAATATATTGGACATATTTATATGGAAGCCAAGGACAGACCTATATATATTGCAAAATCTACTAACATCAAAAAGGAAGGTATCAACTAAACATGAAGAATTTCATTAACAAGTTTGTCAATAGAGAAACTATTTCATACATCATCTTTGGTGTACTTACCACTCTTGTTGACTATGTTTCATATTGCGTACTAAGAGCCATGGACGTTAATTATATTATTGCCAATATCATAAGCTGGTCTCTTGCAGTAATATTTGCATTTATCACTAATAAGATATATGTATTCAATAGTAAGAACAAGGATAAGGGCACTCTTATCCACGAAATTATTACATTTGTAAGTTCACGAATTTTTTCGCTTGTATTCAGCATACTATTCATTGCACTGACAGTTACACTTCTTGGCATGAATGATCTTGTATCTAAGATTATCTCAAGTATATTTGTCGTAATTATCAACTATATATTAAGCAAAAAAATTGTATTTAACTCAAATACTCAAACTGAAAACAAATCATTTTTCAAAGAAAACATTGTTTATTTCATTGCATTTATTATTCCTGTTGCAATTCTAATAGTAATTTATTATATGCGTGATGTTTTTCCATTTGGAGAACAGATGTATTTAAGAAGCGACTGTTATCATCAATATGCACCGTTTCACAAGGAATTGTGGAGAAAAATCACCAGTGGTGAAAGCCTCTCCTATTCATGGAATATAGGACTTGGCTCTAATTTCACAGCACTTTATGCATATTATCTTGCAAGCCCTCTTAACTGGATAATCGGACTTGTCTCAGAATCACACATTGTTGAGATTATGAATGCATTTATTATTTTGAAGCTCGGACTTAGCAGCGCAACATTTTCATACTATCTTTCTAAAAGATTTAATACAAAAAAAGGCAGTATTGCAGCATTCTCTATATTTTATGCACTCTCTTCATATATCTGTGCATTTTCGTGGAATCTCATGTGGCTTGATTGTATATTGCTTTTCCCACTCGTAGTTCTTGGTATTGAAAAACTTGTAAAAGAAAACAAATGCTCTCTTTACTGTATTTCTCTTGCATTATGTATTTTATCAAACTACTATATTGCAATTATGATTTGTATTTTTAGTGTTCTTTACTTCATTTGCCAGGTTATAGTTAATTCAAAGGATACTACTGGTTATTACATCAGAAAATTTATTTCATTTGGAGTGTATTCACTTATTGCCGGTGGTTTTGCCGCGGTACTGTTTATACCTGCATTTAATGCTTTATCGCAGACTGCATCAGGTGATTTTAATTTTCCTAAAAACCTTGACAGATATTTCTCACTTTTACAAATGCTTTCGCGTTCAATTATGAATGTCAGCCCAGCAATCTTTGAGCCTCATGACCCTAACCTTTACTGTACTGTGGCTATATTTATTTTACTTCCACTGTACTGGGTTAATTCAAAAATTGAAATTAAAGAAAAAATTGGAAAAACGATTCTTGTGGCTACACTGTTAGTTAGCTTTAACTTAAATATACCTAACTATATTTGGCATGGTTTACATTTTCCTAATTCGCTTCCATGCAGAGAATCATTTATATACATTTTCTTAGTACTTATAATGAGCTATGAAGCTTTTATGTATATAAGAGATGTGACAAATAAGCAGCTCTTTGGATCCTATGCTATTTCCATAGCACTAATGCTTGTTTTTGAACAATTATTTGTTGACGATAAATACACCTTTACGTCAGTGTATCTTAGTATTTTGTTCATTACATTTTACCTGTTTGCTTTTATGTTATTTAGAAGCAAATACAAATCAAGATATTCACTGGGTGTGTATATATTAATAATTGTTGCTGTTTCAGAAACCTTTATCAATGTTGATTCAACCGGTTTCTCGATTACCTCAAGAACTGTTTATATGCAGGACAATGACAATGTAGACGAGATACTTGAGAATATTACACAGGACGATAAGGATTTCTATAGAATAGAAAAATACTCGCGCAGAACAAAGAATGATGCTACATGGCACGGCTATCGTGGTGCTTCAATTTTCTCGTCAACTACAAACGCTCCTGTTTCAGAGCTTTATGGAACACTTGGACTTGAAGAGTCATGTAACGCCTATGCATACTATGGTCATACACCATTTACTGAAGCACTTTTATCTGTAAAATATGTATTTAGCAATGAGCTTTTAGAGGATTCATCTTTGGCTCAGCTGTACACCTCATCTCAGGATGATGATACTTCACTTTATTTATACAAGAACTCCTATGTACTTCCTCTTGGATTTATGGTTAATTCGGATATAAATGATATGATTGACACAGCAACTACTAATCCATTTGCTGTTCAGAACAGCCTTTCAAATGCATTAGGTGGTAATGGTGAGATGTTCACAAGACTTGATGTTAACTCATTTGAAAACAATAATCAGATTAATGTTGACAAAGATATGCATATGTATGTATACTGCACAACTACTCTTGATTCAATTAATGTAGACATTACTGCAACTGATGGCACTATGTCATCAAAAAGCTATGACAGCATGACTCACAAACATATTATTGATGTTGGTAATGTTAAGTCAGGCTCTACTGTTGAAGTATCACCTGGTGCCGGCTCCGATGTTTCATCAATACAAATTTATGCATACTCATTTAATGAAAAAGTATTTACCACTCTTATGGACTCCCTTAACACTCAGGGTCTTACAATAGAGAAATTTGATGACTCTCATATAAAGGGTACAATCAATGCTGCAAATGATGGACTTATGTTCACTTCTATTCCATATGATAAGGGTTGGACTGTATATGTTGATGGTGAAGAAGTTACAACCGAAGCTTTCCAGGATGCATTTATTATGATTCCTGTTACTGCCGGAGAACACACCATTGAGATGGAATATACACCTAGTGGCCTATACATTGGATTAATGCTTACTATTCTAAGTATTGTCGCATTTGTTGCAATTGAGATTTGCAAGAAAAAATTATCTAAAATAAACAAGCTTTCATCTACATCAGTAAATGAAGCAGAATAGCCAAAAGAAGCAGGTTTTCAATCGAAAACCTGCTTCTTTTAATTAATTCTCTTCCATATATTTGTTATAAATATCATAGAAATTACAAGTATTTACTTCTTTATTACTATCAAATGTAATGGAATCCCATACACTGTTATTAAATTCGCTTGTGACTGAAGCAAGAAATGGAGTATAAATCTCTTTAAATGCTTTATCTTTTGCACTATCAATGAGCTTGGTCTTATTATCCTGAGTTTCCTGAATCATATAATCCTCGATACACATTATTATGTAATATCCGAAGTCAGTTGATATAACCTTGCTCAACTCACCATCTTTTAATTTGAAGGCTGCATCTTCAAATTCCTGAACCATCTCTCCCTTTCCAAATACATATTCTACCTTGTCGGCATCTGAATACTTATTGGCCAGCTCTGCAAATTGTGAATTATCTTCCTTTATCTTATCATACAGATCGTTAATCTTTTTCTTGGCATCCTTTTTCTCAGCCTTTGAATACTCAACCCTATTTCCATCAGCATCAACAGAATATGTTTTGACGTACAGGCTGTTAACCTTTATAACAAGTGCATCCGCATCGCTGACCTCCGGATTGACATTCTTAGTTAACTCCTTGTAAACCTTCTGTGCCAATGCATATTTAGTATATGCATTATTTACCACCTTAAGAGAGCAATCCATATATTCTATCTCGTCATCTGTAAGACCATTGTAGTATGCCTCTGCGGCTTTTTCCACTTTCTTTTTTTCCTTGCTGTCCAAGGATATGTCCTTTGACTTAGCAAGCTGATTAAGTGCACTGACCTGTGCTAGTCTTTCCTTCGCTGTATTCTTCACATAATCAAGAAGCGTAAGCCCCTCAGCAAGATTTTGATTCCATATTTCGTTACTATATGAGCCCTCATAGAGATTCTTCTCACATGTTAAATATAGCATTGCTTCCTGAAGTGTTGTAGCTGCTCCATCAATTTTGAATACCTCACTGTTTTTAAGACCGGTGGAAAAATATATTTTGTTACAGCTGCATCCTGCAAATGAGAAGGCACATACGCCTGCCAAAGCAACAGCTGTAATATTCTTAATTATTTTGTTCATCGATTTCCCAACTTTCCCTTAACCTTCAACTACCAGATACTTTCCATTTGGTAATTTAAATACCTCCAGCGCTTCTTCTATCTCCTTATCGCTCATTCCAACATCATCCATACCATTTTCTTCCCAATACTCTCTTACCTCTTTCAAGGTATCAAATACCTGCGCAAAATTATCTTCGAGATACATAACTGCATCTTCCATTGTCTCCGCAACAGGCTCATCGAATAGCTTTCCCTGTTCCTTTAAAAATACTTCAGCACAAAGCTTGTCGTTCCCTTCCATATTGCTCTCCATTCCGAAGCATTTTACTGATGCTCCTGCTTACTAATAATTATTGTTCTATCATATTAATTACAACAGCTCTAAAAGCTGCTCTGGTCTGTCTATTATATTCTCAGGTTTACCTTTTTCTAACTCTTCTCTTTCTCTAAATCCCCATGTTACTCCAACCGTATGAACTCCGGCATTAGAACCAGTCTTCATATCCGTATTGGTATCGCCAAAATACAAACATTCATCGGTGTTGACCTGAAGCTTGCTAAGTATTAGCATAACTCCTGTTGGACTTGGCTTCTTCTCATGGGTATTATCCTGCCCAAGTACTAAATCAAAATAATCTGTACCAAAAATATTGTCCAATACACTGACAGCATTTTCATGCTGCTTATTAGTTAATACTGCAATCTTTATACCACGTCTTTTTAGCTCATCTAAAACATCTGTAATTCCATCATAAGGTTTAACCTTATAGATACAATCCTTAGCAAATAATCTAATATATTCATTCAGAACATCATAGTAATGCTCTAACATAGTATCACCTGATGCAATAACACTTCTCTTGATTAACTCAAGCTGACCATCTCCGGCAAAATATCTGTATTTCTCCGGTGCATGTGGCTGCAATCCATATTTTTCAAGTGCTCTATTTGCTGAATATGCCAATGATTCTACTGTATCTAACAATGTTCCATCTAAATCAAATATACAACATCTAGTCATAACAATCTCCTTTAATCAAGATATTCTCTTATGGTCTGGTATATTCTCCCTACAGGAAGGCCAACAACATTGTTATAATCGCCGTCAATCTTTCGTATAAATGAGGCTCCTAGTCCTTGAATTGCATAAGAGCCAGCTTTGTCCATTGGCTCCTCTGTTAAAATATAATTATTAATTTCTGAATCTGTCATCTTATACATATATACATGTGTGCATTCTGCAAATGAATACTCATTAACCTTACAGCCATTCTCAAGAATAAGCAGATAAACTCCTGTATACACTGAATGCTCATTTCCCTGTAAGCCTTTTAGCATTCTAAATGCATCATCATTATCCCTTGGCTTACCAAGTATATTACCATCCTTGACAACTACAGTATCTGCACCAATAACTATTGTAATCCCATCAGTTTCCATTATCTTTGGAAGTACTGCCATAGCTTTCTCCTTAGACAAACTCATAACAACCTCATCCGGCTGTGTCTGTGTAATTATCTCTGGTGAATCAGATACTATGCATGTATATTCAAGTCCAATCTGACTCAATAATTCTTTTCTTCTAGGGGACTTCGACGCCAAAATAATATTACTCAAAATTAATCCTCCCAAGGGCGAATTCTATATGTTACGCCAATATTTTCACATATCTGTGCACATTCAGTCTCTTCTTCCTTGGTCAATGTTGTATCAACCGTAGTAAACACAACATTAGGAACATACTTCTTAACCTCGCTGGCAAACTTAATCATAGCATCAAATGAATCAATTCCAAACTTACTTCTTGTAAGTTCATAAAATCTATCTCTGTTAGGTGTGTTAAGACTTATTGATACTGTATCAACAACATCCTTAAACATTGGTGCTATATCCTTATTATTAACAAGGCTGCCAAGACCGTTAGTGTTAACTCTTATCTTTTTGTTCCATTTTTCCTTAAAATAAGCTGCCATGTGAACCAATGTTTCAATTCTCTCAGTTGGCTCACCAAATCCACAAAATACAACTTCATTATACTTGTTTTTGTCGAATTTTTCAATTTCATTTTTTATTTCTTCTTCAGAAGGTTCGTGGTCAAGCCATAAGCTTCCGGACTCCTCCATATGGTCTCTTGTCTGTCTCAAACAAAATGTACATGCACACGGACATTTGTTTGTTAAATTTACATATAAGTTATTATGAACCTCATATAATATCGTCATCATTTTATTTTCCTCTTTCCTTTATCTAAGCTCACTTAAGACTTCCTCAAAGCATACACCATCAGTTTTTGGTATGTCTAGCTCAATTGATTTGAGAATACATTTTTTTATAAATGCACCGGCCTTTCTTACAGATTTTTCAAAATCTTTACCATTAACTGCATCGGCAGCCACTATTGATGCAAAAATATCTCCTGTGCCGGATCTTTCCTCACCAACCTTTTTACTTTTAATCATCTTACTGCATACTCCCGGTTCATACACATAATTTCCTATATATTCACCGAGAGCAATACCTGTAATCACTATTTTTCTTTCTGTGCCTGCGCACAAATCGACTGCCATATTCTCTATTTCCTTTGTTTTCCATCCATCATGTCTATATGTTGTTCCGGTTAATATACATGCTTCTGTCAAATTAGGTGTAACAATATCAGCAAATTCCACAAGCTCTCTCATTTTAGAGCACATCTCCTGAGTGCATGTAGAATAAGCTTTTCCATAATCTCCCATAACAGGATCTACAACTACTATTGTATCTTCACTTCTAAATTCTTTTATAAATTTTTCTACAATATTTATCTGATGTGCTGAACCTAAAAAGCCCGATGCAATACCGCTAAAGCTCAAATCAAGTTTTTTCCAATTATCAATATATTCCTGCATTTTATCAGTGTAATCCTCAAAGAAAAAATGAGGAAATCCGGTATGATTTGAAAATATTGATGTTGGAACCGGACAACATTGTATCTTCATCTTAGATATAATAGGAAGAGATACGGCAATTGAGCATCTTCCGAATCCGGAAAAATCATTTATAACTGCTATTTTCTTTTGATTATTGTGACTCATATTCTCTCCTTAAAATATGTGTTTTCGAGATTGCATATCCAACAGCATAGAATACACAAATATTAAGAACTGACTCTGCTGCAAGACCCGGTATCTGTGATACACCTGCTGCAACACTGCCATACATCACTATTCCGGCAATGGTATAACCTGCTATCATCCATACAAGACCTGCTATTGCTCCTGCTGCCGGTCTAACACCAAGTACCTTAAATTCTTTCTTATTATATCCTATTAGTGCAATCACAAGACCCATTATACATTTAATTATCAATGTAGGCAATGACCATTGTGCAAATCCTGTAAGAATATCTGCCATTGCAGAGCCAACCCCTCCTGCAAATATACCAATTTTTGCTCCAAACATTAAGCTTACAAGTATTATGCAGCTGTCTCCCAAATGTGCATATCCAAGAGGTATTGGTATTTGTACCACCATAGTTGCCAGGCACACAAGGGCTGTTGCCAGCGCTGTAATGCACATTGTCTTTGTACTCATTCTTTTTTCCATAATAAATCATTTCCTTTCAGTTAATTTTGTAGCCATTATATATTGCAACTGGCTATATGTAAAATGCCACTTTAATATTTTTTAACCATACCAGATATTTTTATCTTGATTATGTTAATTATATAGGCTATATTAGTTTATAGGCTATATTTTACTGAAAGGATGAACATCATGAAAAAAGATTCTACCAAACAATTGCTTATATTATTTTCATCAATTATATTTGCTTTCATAATAATTTTGGGGGTTAAGGCTTTGAAGGATTATCTTTCCCCAACATCAGATACCACAACCCACAGTGCAGATTTAACCACTACAGTGCCTGCTGCCACTGAAACTACTACAGAGGAAACTACAACCGTAGAGCAGACCACTACAGCCGAGGCCACTACACAGAGCTACACCGATATTTCTGTAGTATTTGGTGGAAATCTGATTATTCGTGACAGCCTTGTTGACTCAGCAGCTTCACATCATGCCATGGACAGCTCCGTCTTTGATATTGTTAGCAATGCAGATATTTCAATGCTTAATCTTCAAAGTAATTTTTCAACAGAAGCTGATAGAAATATCAATAGCACTTCAACACTTTTTACCTCACCTAATAATGTAGATGTGATTTCAAGTCTTGGATTTAAGTCAGTTTCCCTTGCCAACAATTATATTATGGAATCCGGCAGGGATGCACTTACTTCTACAATTCAAACTCTTGATGATGCAGGTATTACCCATACCGGAGCAGGAGCTAATTTGTCATCTGCTTCTAAACCTATTATCACTACTATTAATGGAAAGAAAATATG
>CAZBKO010000086.1:0-10110 GCA_964492545.1 uncultured Lachnospiraceae bacterium | reverse complement strand
ATCAAAGGTCTTTCCAACAGTCTTTTCTGACATTGTAAATCCCGGTCTTAATACGTTAGTACTATCACTCATAAGTGCAAGTACACCCTTCTTGCCTAACTCTCCAAATCTTGTTAAATCTGTAGGTTCTCCAAATACCGGTGTGTAATCAATCTTAAAATCTCCAGTGTGTACAACAATTCCTGCTGGTGTATATATGGCCAGAGCTGCCGCATCTGCAATACTATGATTTACCTTAATAAATTCAACTCTAAAATCACCAAGGTTAATGTACTGTCCGTGCTTAACAACCTTTCTCTTAACACTCTTCATAAGATTATGCTCTTTAAGCTTGGTTTCAATAATTCCCATTGTAAGCTTAGTAGCATAAATAGGTGCATTCATTTCCTTAAGTACATATGGCAGTGCACCAATGTGATCCTCATGACCATGTGTTATTACAAATCCTTTAACCTTCTCAATATTATTTTTCAAATATGTTATGTCTGGTATAACAAGATCTATTCCAAGCATATCATCATCCGGAAATGATAAACCGCAATCAACAACTATAATACTGTTATCATATTCAAATGCTGTGATATTCATTCCAATTTGTTCTAGTCCGCCCAAAGGTATTATTTTTACCTTTGCATCTGTGTTTGTTTTTGTTTTCAAAAAAATTCCTCCATTTCATTTCATGCACAACAATAATAGATGGTATGTATATTTTATCTTTATCAGTTATAACTCGTCGTATACAAAGTAAAGGTCATCTAAACTGAGATAAATACACTTCAACCATCATAAAATTTCGTTATTATATATTATTAAATACTAAATAAGTTCCTCTTCATCGCCAAGTAATTCTGCAAATACTTTTGACAGGTATTCAAGTTCTTCATCGTTCTCTATCATAACATATACTGACTCTGCCGCTTCTTCGCTTGCAGTGTCCTTAAGAATATATGCCTCTGCTTCTTCTTCCTCATCATCTGAATCAGTTACGAGAAGATAATTCATTCCATTGATTCTTGTCTGTTCGATTACATAGAAATCCACTATTTCTCCGTCTTCATCGGTAAACTGAATCTTGTTATCCATATTTTAATCTTTCCTTCCATAAATTGTTCGTCTACTTGTTAGTCTGTGAATCTAAATATCCCTGAAGAATAAATGCCGCAGCAATCTTATCCACATAGTTCTTCCTGTCTTCTCTTCTTATTCCGGCTTCAATCATTGCTCTGTCGGCTGCCACTGTAGTCAGTCTCTCATCCCACATTACAACTTCAAGACCTGTTCTTCTCTCCAACATAGCCTTGAATTCATTTGTCTTCTCTACTCTTATTCCTTCTGAATTATTCATATTCTTAGGTAAACCTAACACGAGTTTTGTTACCTGATACTCAGAGATTAATTCCTCTATTCTGGCAAGTGTCTTACGTAGCTTATTCTCAGAATCTCTTCTAATAATCTCAACACTTTGAGCCGTAATTAATAGGGTATCGCTTACAGCTATACCCACAGTCTTCGAGCCATAGTCTAAGCCCATTATTCTCATATGCGTACCTAACTTTCTATTTAAGCTTGTTATTAATATAGAACTGTAAAGCTTCTTCAATCAATTCGTCACGTTCAACTCTCATAATCATACTTCTAGCATTATTATGACTTGTAATGTATGTAGGATCTCCTGACATAATATATCCAACAATCTGGTTGACAGGATTATATCCCTTCTCAACAAGTGCCCTATATACCTGTTCTAATACATCGGCAACGTCTAATTTAGTATCTATTTGTGCTTTGAAATATTGTGTATTACTTAAATTATTCATATTACTTCATGCCTTTCTTATTTCACGTACCAAACTCGTACCTCTATTTTAATACATAAATTACATTTCGGCAAGTAAAATTTCTTCTTTCGATTTTTCATCATACACCAGGTCGACTCCATTCACGTGTATAATTTCATTTTCAATGCTGTCATTACATTCAAAAACAACCTTGACATACTCCTTTGTATATCCGGTATAATACGCTTTACCATTCAATTCTATTTTTTCTTCAACTAGAACATCCAGCTTTTGTCCTATAAATGTTTTTGTGAATTGAGTGTGCATTTTTTTCTCAGCCTCAATCAATTCTGCACTTCTCAGGCTCTTGATTCTATCATCCACCTGTTGTTCCATAACAGCTGCTCTTGTACCATTTCTCCTTGAATACTTAAACACATGCATTTCAGCAAAATTAACCTTCTGAACAAATTCCCTGGTTATGTTGAATTCAGCATCAGTTTCCTGTGGAAATCCCACTATAACATCAGTGGTTATTGCAGCATATGGAAATGTTTTTCTAATTAACTCACATTTTTCATAGTATTCACCTGATGTATATTTTCTATTCATTCTCTCTAAAGTTGCATCGCATCCGCTCTGCATTGATAAATGAAAATGAGGGCAAAATTTCTTTTCTTTTGACAATGCTTCAATAAAATCATCTGTTATTATTCGTGGTTCCAATGAGCCGAGCCTTATTCTTTCTATTCCTTCTATTCTCGCACAGCTAAGGATAGCATCTATCAAGGTAACCTCATTATTAAAATCAATTCCATAGGAGCTTAAATGAATTCCTGTGAGAACAATTTCTTTATATCCCCTTTTGGCAATTGCAGTAACCTCTGTTATTATGTCTTCCATTTTTCTACTGCGCACTCTTCCCCTTGCAAAAGGAATAATACAGTAGCTGCAGAATTGATTGCAGCCATCCTGAATCTTTACAAATGCTCTAACATGGTCGCTTGATTCATTCATGCAAAAGGCTTCTTCATACTCATTATCCTTATTAATGTCTATAATTTGATCAGCATTTTTACTGTTTTCATAGTCGGCCAGAACCTCAACAATGTTGTGTTTTCTGTTGTTTCCAACTATTATGTCTATGGCTTCATCCGCCTTTAGCTCTTCGCCTGCCGCCTGAACATAGCATCCAACCGCAACAACTATTGCCTGTGGATTCATTTTCTTGGCTTTGTGAAGCATTTGTCTTGATTTCCTGTCTGCTATGTTAGTTACGGTACATGTATTTATTATATAAATGTCTGCCCCTGGCTCAAACGAAACTATCTCATATCCGTTTTCTTCAAGTAATTTGGCCATTGCATCGGTTTCATAAGAATTAACTTTGCATCCCAAATTGTGTAATGCTACTTTTTTATTCATTTTTTGCATATTCAGCTCCTTTATAGTATCTTTATTTTCCAAAAACCATTGACTTTTAACTCTATAAAATGTAGTATATATATCGTAGTGAGAAATATTTTACATAACTCACGTAGAAGGTAAACTTATCGAACTAGGAGGTTGTTATTATGAAGACAGTAAAAATTAGTTTAAACTCAATCGACAAGGTAAAAGCTTTTGTAAATGATATTACAAAATTCGAATCTGATTTTGATTTAGTATCAGGCAGATACGTAATCGATGCAAAATCAATTATGGGTATTTTCAGCTTAGACCTTTCAAAGACTATCGATTTAAATGTACACGCAGAAGATAATATTGATGAAGTTCTTGCAGTACTTAAACCATATATCGTTGATTAATTTAATGATATTATTAAGAGGATGAATTTGATTCATCCTCTTTTTCTTTGCCTCTTTACTAATCTGCAATAATAACTTCTACTGATTCTATAGCTTCTTTTACTAATTCATCTATCTTTTCAGATAACTTTCTCTCTGACGAATTAATTACTTTAATATTTGGCTTAGTTACCGGATGTTTTGCTACAAATATTGTACAGCAGTCCTCAAATGGTAATATTGAAGTCTCATAAGTATCAATTTTGCATGCAATATCAACAATATCCTGTTTATCAAATGCAATAACAGGTCTGTACACAGGAATAGTACATACTTCATTTGTTGCTGCAAGACTCTGCATTGTCTGGCTGGCAACCTGTCCTATACTCTCACCTGTAATAAGTCCAAGACATCCTGATTCCTTTGCAAAATGTTCAGCAATTCTCATCATATATCTTCTCATTACAATTGTTAATTCCTCATGAGGACATTTTTCGTAAATGTATAACTGGATATCTGTAAAGTTAACTACATTTAACTTGATAGGTCCTGAATATTTAGCTACTAATTTAGCAAGATCCACTACTTTCTGTTTAGCTCTCTCACTTGTATATGGTGGCGCATGGAAATATGTAGCTTCAAGCTGCACACCACGTTTTGCAATCATATATCCAGCCACAGGACTGTCAATACCACCTGATAGCAGCAGCATTGCCTTTCCGGCTGTTCCAATTGGCATTCCACCTGGTCCCGGTATTACTTCTGAATAAATATTTATCTTTTCTCTAATCTCAACGTTAAGACTTATCTTAGGATTATGAACATCAACTCTTATATCAGGAAAAGCATTAAGAACTGCTTCGCCTAAATCTCTGTTGATTTCTGTTGAATTCAAAGGATAATTCTTTCTTGCTCGTCTTGCAAACACCTTAAATGTTGTATTCTTATCAGGATACATCCAGTCCATATATTCAATCACTTTAGCACACAAATCTTCAAATCCATTATCTTCAATCTGCACAAGTGGACATATTCCAACAATTCCGAACACTCTTTTAAGAGCCTCGATTGTTTCATCATAATCGAATTCAGACAGAGCCTGTGCATATATTCTTCCTGCTGTCTTATATACATCAAATTCTCCATCTACGTCCATCAACGCATTCTTAATCTGATTTACCAATGCGTCCTCAAAAATATATCTGTTCTTACCCTTAACTCCAATTTCAGCATACTTTATTAAAAATGCCTTAAACATATAGCTAATCCTCTACTTTCTCTTATATAATCTTAATTTACCAAGTAACATATTCAGACTATCAACCGCATAATCAAGTTCTTCCTGTGTTGTATTGACAGATAAGCTAAATCTCACTGTTGAATCCAACAGGTCTTTTCTAACTCCAATTGCTTTAAGTGTTGCGCTGACCGCCGGCTTATTGGATGAGCAGGCACTTCCTGCCGATACATACACGCCCAAATCCTCCAGTGAATGTAAAAGCACTTCACTTCTGATTCCCTCCACGCTTACACTTATTATATGTGGTGCTGACTGATTGCCTTTTTCACTGTTAACAAAAACTCCGTCTAGTTGAGATATTCTATCAATAAAATAATCTTTAAGTTCTATTATTTTACTCTGTTCACCTGTAACGTCCTTAAAAATCTCTGCTACAGCCTGTCCAAGTCCTGCAATTCCAGGCACATTTTCAGTTCCTGAGCGCATTGCATTCTGCTGACCTCCGCCATAAATAATTGGCTTGATTTTTGTCTTATCCTTAATATATATAAATCCTATTCCTTTTGGTCCATGAATCTTATGCCCGCTAACTGACATTAAGTCAATTCCAAGTCTCTTAGGATATATTTCCATTTTACCATATGCCTGTATTGCATCGACATGGAAAATAATTGAAGAATTCTTCTTCGCTATTATTCTGCTTATCTGCTCTATAGGCTGAATCGAACCGATTTCATTGTTCACATACATTACCGACACAAGTATTGTATCCGGTCTTATGGCCTTCTCAAATGCTTCTAAATCAAGCACACCTCTTGCGTCAACCGGAATATAAGTAACTTCATATCCGTTATCTTCCATAAATTTCATAGTTGCAGATACCGATGCATGTTCTATCTGCGTTGTAATAATATGTTTTCCTGCTCTTCTATTAGCTAAGGCACTTCCAATTATAGCCATGTTATTTGACTCTGAGCCACCAGATGTAAATATTATTTCTTTGTCTGCTGCTTTAAGTGATGATGCAATAATATGCCTTGCATCCTTTACATAGTTCTCTGCCTTAAGTCCTACAAGATGCATCGACGATGGATTTCCATAATCCTCCATCATTGTCTTAACCATTATATCTCTCACACTCTCAAACACTTTCGTAGTTGCTGAGTTGTCTAAATATGCTTCCATCTTAATCGCAATTCCTTTCCTCTATCCTGAACATTAAAACAGATAGTATAGCAAGTCCGGCTGTTTCTGTTCGCAGTATTCTCTTACCCAGTGAAATTCTCTCCACATTATGCTCCACCGCGAAATCCACCTCCGATTCTTCAAATCCACCCTCAGGTCCTATAAATATTCCCACCTTCTGATTAGGAAGAATCTTATCTATAACCTTCTTAGTTTCTGTCATGTCCTTGTAATTCTCATAAGGAATTAAATTAATATCAAATTCGCCTGCATATTCTATTGCTTCCTTAAATGTCATGACTCTTTCGACCTTAGGGACTATACTCCTTCTTGACTGCTTTGCAGCACTCTCAGAAATAGCATTCCAACGCTTAAGTTTAGCATCTTCTTTCTTTTTGTCAAGCTTAACTATTGTTCTTCTTGTCTGAACAGGAATTATTTCAAAGCACCCAAGCTCAACTGCCTTCTGAATGATAAGCTCCATCTTGTCACTTTTGGGCATCCCCTGAAATAAATAAAAGCGGGTGTTAAGCTCTGTGCCTCCATACTCGCCATTAATAATATCAGCAGTAATGCTATCATCAGTGATAGTACCAACACTGCACAAATAGTCAGTACCGGCACCGTCACTGATTAAAAGTTCTTCGCCGGATTTCATGCGAAGAACATTTTTAATATGATTTACATCACTGCCACTAATCAATATATAATTGTCATGTACACATTCAGGTGTAACGAAAAAATGGTGCATATATACCTCCATGTGACCACATATAGTGTCATTTTATTTCTTATATGCTGTAATAGATACCCAGTCACCATCACGTGTAATTTCTTTTACTTCGAGTTCAGGATTGCCATCAATTGCCTCGACTACATCCTTTTCCTTAGTGTTAATTATTCCGGATGTTATAAATATTGCACCCTTTTTCATATGAGGTGCTATTGTTGCCTGTAACGGTATTATTACATCTGCTAAAATATTTGCAACAACTATATCATAACACTCATATCCGGTTTTGTCTTGTATTTCTTTATCGCCTATAATATTTCCGTCAAATACTGTGTAATTATCCATATTAATATCATTAACATGTGCATTTTCAACTGTCGCTTTTGTAGCATCCGGATCAATATCTATGGCAGTTGCCTTGTCGGCTCCAAGCTTCATTCCTATTATTGATAAAATACCGCTGCCACATCCAACATCCAGTAGATTAGTATCATTTTGAACATATTTTCTCAGCTGTCTTATACAAAGTCTTGTAGTCTCATGCATTCCTGTACCGAAAGCAATACCCGGATCAATATCGATATACATAGAATGATTGCTGTTCTTTGGAATTTCTTCCCATGTTGGTTTTATAAGAATATCATCAATATAAAATGGTTTAAAGTATGCTTTCCAGTTGTTTATCCAATCCTGATCCTCTGTTACACTCTGTATTATATTAAGGCTTCCCATATTCATAAATGTTCTCATGTCCTCAAGTTCATCCTTGATTACATCAATAATGATTTCGCTTCCGGTCATAGGATTTCGCTCTCCCACAACGCCTTCGCTCTCCTCATCATCTTTTGGTTCAGGAATCTCAAGATAGAAGCTTATGTATGCTTTTCCATCGTCATCTACAGGGTCCGGCAAAATATCGACATACATTTTCTTCTTATCTGCCTCACTTAATGGCATTTTATCCTCAACTTCAATACCTGAAATACCAAGCTCTGACAATATACTGCTTACAACATCCTCAGCTTCCTCAGTAGTCTCTATTGTATACTTATTCCATTTCATATTAACCAACTTTCCGGAGCATTTTTTGCGACGAGGCGAAGTGAAACTCGCGAAGGCGATTTCTCTTCTCCATGAATGCTATTTGTGATGCTCCTGCACAAATAGTTGTGTGAAAAATCAGGTCATCAGACTTATTTTTCACACTAGCCAACTTTCCGGAGTACTAATTTTCAAAAGTATCCTTTAATTTATCCATAAAACCTTTTTTCTTTCCTGACTTTGTTTCTTTTGGTGGATTTTCTGATTTATCTGTATTCTCAAGTGTTCCACCCATTGCATCATCAAATGCTCTCAATGCTTCCTTCTGTTCGGCATTGAGCTTTTCAGGTACTTTGACCACCAATGTTACAAAATGGTCACCTCTAACCTGCTTATTTCTAAGTGTTGGCACACCTTTTCCTTTGAGCCTTATTTTCGTATCTGTCTGTGTTCCAGGCTTAATATTAAATAATACATCTCCGTCGATTGTCTTAATTCTCACATCCCCGCCAAGAGCTGCCTGTGCGAATGATATTGGTGATGTTGAGTACAAATTGTAATCCTGTCTCTGGAAAATAGGGTGTCTTGATACAACTACCTCTACAAGCAAATCGCCTCTAGGACCGCCATTAATTCCCGGCTCACCTTTATCCCTGATTCTAATCTGCTGGCCATTATCTATACCTGCAGGTACTGTAACAGAAATTTTCTTTCTTGTACTTGTGTATCCTGTGCCATAGCATCCACTACATTTTTCTTTTATGACTTTACCTGTTCCATTACAGGTTGGACATGTCTGAACATTTCTAACCATGCCAAATAAAGACTGCTGTGTATATACAACCTGACCTTTACCTCCACAATTAGTACATGTCTCCGGTGATGTTCCCGGCTTTGCACCTGTTCCGTGGCATGTTGTACATTCGTCCTTAAGTGTAAGCTCTATTTCTTTTTCACATCCAAATACAGCTTCCTCAAATGTTATCCTAACACTTGTCTTAAGATTAGAGCCCTTCTGTGGTCCGTTGTTCTGTCTTCTGCGTCCGCCTCCGCCGCCAAACATTCCACCAAAGAGATCTCCAAAAATATCTCCCATGTCATCAAAATTAAAATCAAAACCACCTGCTCCTGCTCCACCGGCACCACCGTCAAATGCAGCATGACCAAACTGATCATATTGTTTTCTCTTCTCAGGATCGCTAAGAACAGCATATGCCTCTGAAGCCTCTTTGAATTTTGCCTCTGCCTCTTTGTCACCTGGATTAGTATCAGGATGGTACTTCTTAGCAAGTACTCTATATGCTTTCTTTATTGCAGCGTCATCTGCACCTTTGTCGACGCCCAATACTTCATAGTAATCTCTCTTATCAGCCATTGTTAACCTCGTTTCTATAACTCTTTAAGTCGACAGTGGTATTCCACTGCCGACTTAAATAAATAGGATTATACTTCTTTGTAATCTCCATCAACTACATCATCTGCTGCGCCGCCTGTCTGGCCACCCATATCCTGAGCTGCTCCCATATCAGGGCCTGCGCCTGCTGCACCACCATTTGCTGCCTGAGCCTGCTCATACATCTTAGCGAATAACTGTTGTGCACTCTGCATTAACTTTTCCTGTGCTGCTTTGATATCTGCAACCTGTGCATCTGTCATATCTTCTGCATTTGACTTTTCAACTAAATCCTTAAGAGCATTTAAGTCAGCTTCTACTGTTGCTTTCTCATTAGGATCAAGCTTATCACCAGCTTCATCAAGAGCCTTCTGTGTCTGGAATACCATTGAATCAGCATCATTTCTTGCATCTATTGCTTCTTTACGTTTCTTATCCTGTGCTTCGAATTCAGCAGCTTCTTTAACAGCCTTATCGATATCTGAATCAGACATATTAGAACCAGCTGTAATTGTAATATGCTGTTCTTTTCCTGTTCCTAAATCCTTTGCTGAAACATTTACAATACCATTTGCATCAATATCAAATGTAACCTCAATCTGTGGAACACCTCTTCTTGCTGGTGGAATACCATCAAGTCTGAACTGTCCAAGGCTCTTGTTATCCTTTGCAAACTGTCTTTCACCCTGAAGTACGTTGATATCAACTGCGCTCTGATTATCAGCTGCTGTTGAGAATACCTGGCTCTTCTTTGTAGGAATTGTTGTATTTCTCTCAATTAATCTTGTTGCAACGCCACCCATTGTCTCAATGCTCAGTGAAAGTGGTGTAACATCAAGAAGTAAGATATGACCTGCACCCTCGTCACCTGCAAGCTTACCACCCTGAATAGAAGCACCAAGTGCAACACATTCATCTGGGTTAAGGCTCTTGTTTGGCTCTTTTCCTGTTAA
>CAZBKO010000085.1:0-10160 GCA_964492545.1 uncultured Lachnospiraceae bacterium | reverse complement strand
TTCGTACAGCCGATTCAGGATACCTTACAAGACGTCTTGTTGACGTATCTCAGGATCTTATCATATGTCAGGTTGACTGCTGTGAAGGAAAAGCAATTCCATTTATGGAAATCAATGCATTTATGGATGGCAACGAAGTAATAGAAAGTCTGGAAGAAAGAATTACAGGCAGATATGCGGCAGAAACAATTTGTGATGCTGAGGGTAATATGATTGTAAAAGCTAATCATATGATAACTCCAAAGCGAGCAGCCAAGGTTGTTGCTACGGGCAGAGATGCCGTTAAGATTCGTACAATACTTACCTGTAAATCTCATGTTGGTGTGTGCGCTAAGTGTTATGGTTCAAATATGGCCACAGGTCAGGCAGTGCAGGTTGGTGAAGCAGTTGGTATAATTGCAGCTCAGTCAATTGGCGAACCTGGTACACAGCTTACAATGAGAACCTTCCATACAGGCGGTGTTGCCGGTGGAGATATCACACAGGGTCTTCCTAGAGTCGAGGAGCTTTTTGAAGCAAGAAAGCCTAAGGGACTTGCGATTATCACTGAATTTGGTGGTAAAGCTGAGATTAAAGACACCAAGAAGAAGCGTGAGGTAATAGTTACTAACCAGGAAACTGGGGAGTCCAAGGCATATTTAATTCCTTATGGATCAAGAATAAAGATTCAGGACGGAGTAATGCTTGAGGCAGGTGACGAGCTCACAGAAGGTAGTGTCAATCCTCATGATATCCTTAAGATTAAGGGTGTTAGAGCAGTTCAGGATTACATGATTCAGGAAGTACAGAGAGTTTATCGTTTACAGGGTGTTGAAATTAACGATAAGCATATCGAAGTAATTGTTAGACAGATGCTTAAAAAGATTAAGATAGATGATGCAGGAGATACAGATTTCCTTCCAGGTTCCTCAGTAGATGTTCTTGATTTCAATGAAACAAATGAACAGCTTGAGGCAGAAGGCAAGACTCCGGCAACAGGAATACAGGCGATGCTTGGTATTACAAAGGCATCACTTGCTACCAACTCGTTCCTATCAGCAGCATCATTCCAGGAGACAACAAAGGTTCTTACAGAAGCAGCAATATGCGGCAAAGAAGATCCACTTGTAGGTCTTAAGGAAAATGTTATTATTGGTAAGCTTATACCGGCTGGAACAGGTATGAAGAGATATCGTTCAGTAAAGCTTAGCACTGATGCAGCAATATTAGACGAGGAAGCAGAATTTATGCCAGATGAAGCAGAAGAAGAATTAGAATTAGTTGCTGAAACTGAAGAATAAATACAAGGGAAACGAAAGTTTCCCTTGTACTGCGTTTATGGGGATATATGGAAAACATATGGAAGTTATACTAAAATAGACATAAGAAAATGGAGGACATAATATTGAATAACTATTTATCACCAGAAGAGATAGCGACTTATACAGTAGAATTAGGAGTTAAGAAGGCAAATAAGAAATGGTATAAGCAGATAATACTGGGAATAATGGCGGGAATATTTATTGCACTTGCATCCAACGGATCAAGTGTGGCAAGCTACGGAATAGTTCCGATGGGACTTGGAAAAGCAATGGCTGGAGCACTTTTTGGAACAGGACTAATGCTGGTAGTAATAGCAGGGGCGGATTTGTTTACAGGAAACTGTCTAATAATGATGTCTGTTCTTGAAAAAAGAACAAGAGTACTTAAGATGCTTCTAAACTGGTTATGCGTTTACATAGGAAACTTTATAGGCTCAGCATTTATAGCATTAATGATATTTAACTCATCACAGCTAAATATGGATGAAGGCATGATGGGAGCGTACACAATAAAAACAGCTGTAGCAAAATGCAGCTTTAGCTTCAAAGAAGCATTTATTATGGGTGTGCTGTGCAACATTCTTGTGTGCCTCGCAGTGTGGATGGCTTATGGAGCAAAAGACATATCAGGAAAAGTTCTTGGAATATTCTTTCCAATATGGTTATTCATCACAGCCGGATTTGAACATAGTGTGGCAAATATGTACTACATCACAGCAGGTTTACTTGCAAAAGGAAATGAGACATTTGTAAAGGTAGCCGAGAGCAGCTTCCACGTTACCCCGGAAAAATTATCCCACCTTACGGTAGAGAACTTCCTTGTGGGAAATCTCTTACCTGTTACACTGGGAAATATTGTTGGTGGTGCAGTATTAGTTGGTGGAATATACTGGTTCCTCTATGTTAGAAAACATTAACGATTCTTATAGTAGAATATAGCAAGCTGAGTTCTGTCACGCAGATTCAGCTTCTCAAGAATAGTGCTGATATAATTTCTTACTGTACCCTCAGATAAGAAAAGTATATCAGCTATTTCTTTGTTACTGAGACCATCTGCAACATTTATAATAATATCATTTTCACGCTCTGTGAGACCATATTTATTAAGGTCGATGGTAGGAGTGGCATTGAGAACAGGAAGCTTTGATACAATCTCATTTCCAAAAACGCTCTGTCCGCTCATTACAGCATTGATGGCAGGAACGATGCTCTCAAAATCCTGCTTAAGGAGATACCCCTTGGCACCAATTTTTAGGGCAGTAATTATGTATTCATTATCAGCAAAGGTGGTCAGATACAGAATTCTTGCAGCTGGATTGGAACTCAAAATCACAGTTCCCGCCTCTATTCCGGTCATTCCTGACATTCTTATATCCATGAGGAGAAGGTCAGGATGAAACTCGTCATATAAAGCTATCGCCTCCTCACCGCTGTATCCTGTATGAATTACTTCAATCTGTCCGCTTGCTTCAAGTATCGTCTTAAGTGCCTGGCATACAAGCTTATCATCATCAACAATCAGTACTTTAAACATTAGTTCCTCCAATCTGTTTAGCAGAAAATTCCTTAGGTAAGGTAATATATATTTTAAACCCATTATCATTTTGAATATTAATATTTCCGTTAAGAGCACCAATTCTTTCATAGAATCCTGACAAGCCCATGCTTCTGGTATCTCCCGACAATAGCTTTGAAGAACCCTGACCATTATCATGTATCAATATCTGATAGAAAGCCGGTATCTCTGAAATGATAATTGTAGCGTGCGTTGCTTTGGAATGCTTCATAATATTAGCAAGCGCCTCCTTGACAACAAACACAATTGTGTACTTTGCTTTCATGTTAAATTCAGTAGTAACATTGTATTTAAATTCTATATCACAATATGTAAATTCGTCAATAAATTCATTTATTTTATCCTCAAGATTCATGGAATCCTCGTGAAGATTGTGGATACTTTCACGAATACTGTCCATCCCGGTGGATAGAGTTTCCTTCACCGATACAAGTCCATCTTTGACAGGACCATCTGAACTGATGGTAATCATAGCACCAATTTGAAGCAGGGACCTTGAAATAATGTGACCAATTGAATCATGAATCTCTCTGGCGATTCGATTTCGCTCGTTAAGTGTTGCATTGGAAATCTCATATTCCTGTCTCTCAAGCAAATCCCTGTTAACGACTCTAAGCTTATCGTAGCTTTCACTCATATTATCCCGAAGAACAATGTAGTTGTGCTTAAGCTCAAGTAAATCCTTAGTTCTCTTTTTGACAATAAATACAAATACACATAAAATAAAGATTAGAAAATAAGCGATGATTGAAAAATGTTTGTGATTGTAGATAATTGAAAACACGCCAACCAGTGAAATATACACATATGTTTCCTCGTAAAGCTCATATAAAAACAATGGCAGGAAAAACAGCAGGTCAGGAAAAATAATTGACAGCAGCAAATATCCTATATAGCAGAAGATAGTTACGACCGGTTTGTCGAAAAAAGTAATCAGACTTGACAGGATTATTGAAAGAACAACAGGAATGATAGTGTAGGTATTAACTCCAAATCCAATCATAAATACAGTGCAGCATATAAAAATAATTATCTTATCTATAATGTTATCCATAAAAATCTCCATTCAATATATGACATTTGTCATTATAATACCTATCTTTAGGCACTACTATTATAATATAAATTAGAGTATTATGATATAGAAAGTTGATGCACACTGATGAATGGAGGATTAATTCATGATAATAAAGGTTGAAAATCTTGTGAAAAGGTATGGGGATGTCATAGCACTTGACCACCTTAACCTTCAGGTAAATGAAGGAGAAATATTTGGACTTCTCGGACCAAATGGTTCGGGAAAAACCACGGCAATTAACTGTATTTTGGCACTGCTTCATTATGATAAAGGAAGAATACAGGTATTTGACAAGGATATGGCACCGGATGCATATGACATTAAGAAGGACATAGGAATTGTAATGCAGAACGTTGCTGTATATGAAGAACTCACAGTATATGAAAATATCAGCTATTTTTGTGGCCTGTATATCAAGGATAAAAATGAATGCAGAAGACTTACAGACGAGGCAGTCAAATTTACGGGACTTGAGGAATTTGTAAAATTCTATCCCAAAAAGCTTAGCGGCGGTCTACTTAGAAGACTTAATATTGCCTGTGGAATTGCTCACAAGCCTAAGCTTATAATCATGGATGAACCAACAGTAGCTGTAGACCCACAGAGCCGAAACAGCATATTGGAGGGAATAAAGAAGCTAAACAGCGAAGGAGCAACAATCCTCTATACTTCACATTATATGGAGGAAATTGAGCAGCTTTGTACAAATATAGCGATTATGGATAAGGGCAAAGTAATAGCAAGTGGAACGAAGGATGAGCTGAAATCCATGATTGGTATAGAAGAGAAAATGACAATTGAAGTTCCTGAAGCAACAGAAAAGACACTGGTAGATATACAGAACCTTCCAAATATTGAAAATGTAGTGAAGGACGGAAATTTTCTTAAGATATCATCAAAGAAAGGAAAACACTGCCTTGCAGGAATACTTTATTATTTGCAGGAACACCAGATGACAGTGGGAAGCGTATTTTCAGAGGAGCCAACATTGAACGACGTATTCCTGGAAATCACAGGCAAGGAGTTGAGGGATAATGTTTAAAAGAATATTTGTAGTAAGATTAAAATATCTTTTCAGATCAAAAGAATTTATATTTTGGATTCTGTGCTTTCCAATTATTCTTACATCACTTTTCAAGGTGGCCTTCAGCAATATGATGTCATCGGAAAAATTTGATGTAATTGATATTGTGTATTGTCAGGAAGAAAATGCCACATATGAATATAAGGACATGTTCAAGACAGTTATGGAGCAGATGTCTAAAGAGTCAGATGACCAGATATTTAACATGACGATAGCTGATGACAGTAAAGCAACACAGATGCTTGAAGACGGCGATGCAGCTGTATATGTTAAGGTCAGTGATGAACCACATATGATAGTTATAGAAAATGGAATATCACAGACAATTGCCAAAGAAACCTTGGACATTATTGTAAAAAGAATTTCTCTTGGCGGAGAAATTTATATGAGCACCGGTAAGGTGCCTGAAGATATTGGAAATGAGGCAAAAGCCTATATTGAGCAGAAGAATGAACAGAGAAATGAGCCTGACACATCAGCATCATATTTTTATGCAGCTATAGCAATGACATGTATGTTTGGTGCACTGCTGGGAGTGTTCGAGATAATCAATATACAAGCGGATTTATCGCCTGTTGCAACAAGAAATTCACTTTCACCTGTGTCTAAATGGACACAATTTCTTGCAGGCTTTGCAGCCAGCAGTGTTGTAATGATTGCACTGTTAGCGGTTGTGCTGTTCTATATTCAATTAGTTTTGCAGATTAACTTTGGTGACAGACGCGGCTACATTGTGCTAACCACTGTAATTGGTGGAATAACAGGAGTTAGTATAGGTATGGCCATAAGCGCCATAACAAAAAAAGGTGAGAACTTTAAAGTTGGTTTAGTTACAGCAGTTTCAATACTCTGTTCATTTTTTTCAGGCCTGATGATTTCTGATATGAAGTATATTATCCATAAAAATATTCCTGTTTTGGATATCATCAACCCGGCCAGCAGGGTAACAGACAGCTATTACAGATTATATTACTATGATAATCTGGATGGATTTTGGCAAAATATCATAGTAATGCTTATTATGATAGTGGTCAGTCTGTCCATAACAGCATTAGCTATAAGGAGGCAGAGATATGACAGTGTATAATGTGTTTTGGAAAATAATTAAGAAAAATGCCGGACTTATTTTAATGTATATAGCGATATTTCTTGGAATAACAATAATGATTGTCAAGACAAACAGCAACACCAAGGCCGGTGAGTACAAGAATGAAAATATCAACGTTGCAGTTATTGATCATGATAACAGTGAGCTTAGCAAATCACTCACTGCAGTTGTTGAAAGCAAGACAAAGCCGCATTCAATTGTGGATACAAAAGAGGGAAGAGCAGATGCGTTATTTTACAGAATAGTTGAATATATAGTAATAATTCCGGAGGGATATGAAGAGGATTATCTTGGGGATAAGAAAATGAGCCTTGAAAAGATGGAGGTTACCGATTCATACAGCGGAGTTTATGTAGATAATATAATTAACAGCTACTTGGATTCCATTGATACACTTAGAAACAATATGAGCGATACATCTTTTAGTGAATTAATCAAAATTGCAGATAAAAATGCATCACAGGGCGTAGAGGTTTCATTTGCATCGAAGAATATTAAAGAGAAAAATCTCATATCAAGCTATTACAATTATTCCTGCTATGGAATAATGGCATCAGTAATATTGGGTGTTGGTATAGTAATAAATGCTTTTATTGAAAAAAATATTAAACAGAGAAATGCTGTATCACCTGTAAGCACAGTGAAATTATACAGAAAAATCAGCCTTTGCACAGTGGGCTTTGTCATTGGAATATGGGTAATATGTGAGGTGGCAGGTATAGTAATTGTGGGCAGAGATGCGCTCACCTTCAAGGGTGCTCTTATGGGAATTAACATGATGCTTATGTCTCTTGTAGCAATGTCCATAGGATTTCTTATAAGTATATTGGTAAAAAGTAAGAATGCGAGAAGTGCAGCTGCCAACACAATCAGTCTTGCACTCAGCTTCATAAGTGGAATAATGGTTCCGGCACAGTATTTAGGAAAAGAGATAAAGGCTGTTGCCACATTTACACCGACATATTGGAACGTCAGAATAAATGATATGTTAGGCGAAACAGTTGAAATAACCAATGCTATTTTGGTAAATACATTTAAATATATGGGAATACAGATATTGTTTATTATGGCAATTATGGGTATGGCCCTTGTGGCTGCCAAGAAAGCTGTCAGCTCTGAGAATTAATGGGAACTGCAAGGCGTGTGCAGTACATATCACTGGAAATTTCTGTGCCGGTGTATGGACCTACAATTCCAATGGTTCGCTGGTAATCAGTTGGTGTGAGATTAAGCCTTTTTATTTCTTCGCCAAGCAAAAGAATGGCTTTGTTAAGGAGCTTGTAATCACCATAAATAAGTACGGACAGCACTGTACAGGCTGGAAATGAAACAGCATCTGCGGGTGCTGTTTCTTTTTGCAATGGAATACATGTTATGAAATCAAATGGCTCAGAGCTGATATAGCCATCTAAATAATCTGTGCGTTTGTTAATTATAAAGAGTGGCTCTGGGGATAATCTGTAACCCTTTTCAATAGCTTCACTATAAAATTCATACATAGCATTATATTTTTCACTATTGTATAAGCCATGATGTTCCTTGGTGATACACACATATTCAGGAAGCTCTATTATTGATGTCTCCAATGCGGGTATTTTCTGAGCACGAATGGACAATTCATCAATACTTCGCTGCAGTAGGGAGAGTTTTTCCTGCAAGATAGAAAGCCCGCCGGTTATATCACCGTTACTCTTGTAATACTGTATAATTTCATTAGTGGATAATCCCATAGCATGAAGATGCTGAATTTGCAGAATGCGGGATATATTATGGTTGTCATAGTAACGGCGACCACTTTCGGGAGAAGTATATACAGGCGTCAGGAGTCCCTTTTCCTCCAGACGGAGAATAGTGCTGCGTGAAATACCGCAGGCTTTTGCAACCATTGCAATGGGGAAATAGTCCATAGTAATAGAATTCATAATAATCTCATTTCCGGAGTATATTTTCTCCTTTTTTTGTTAACGTTTACATTGATTCGTTCATGGATGAACGGAGTATAATGTATTATATATTTATTTGAAAAATTTGTCAAAATATAAGTGTGAAATACACGATATGAAGGATAGAATTATATGATGAGAAGGATTAAGAAAGTCACAAGCTTTATTGTTGCTATTGCGATGATATTCACTAATGTTAATGTGAGCTTCGCAGGTGGTGAACGTAATAATACGGCAGCACAGATTCAGATGAATGATACAAGTAGTCCCGGGGGTACTCTTGATATTCAGGGCTTTAAGAAAGATATGCATGTTGATGAAGACGACAACTCAGATATTGACTGGATACTTGATATGGAAGCTGAGTATACAGCCGCTGATGGCAAGAAATATGTTTCAAAGGAGAATATTGATGCATATGACTTTGACGAGGAATTTTATCAGGAGTTAATGGATGCGGGATATGATGGTGTACTTGAATATAAGGTAGAATACCAGGGCGAATTTTATGATGCTTACGAGTTTTTCGAGGGAGTTGTATCAAATGGCAATTACACAGCCAAAATAGCGTTCGGCGGTACGGATGAGAACTACGATTGGAATACTGTAGTTGAGTCAGAGGAATTTTCTCTGGAAATCAATTATTCTGATGAAGAGGATATAGACGAGGATGCAAATATCAGGTTTGTAACGAATTATCCAGTAGTCGGAGGATGGGTAGTTGTTGATTTGGGCGATAAAAACTTTAGCCTGGAGAATTTAGTTTCAGTAGTAGATAAGGATGAGAATACATATGACTATGTATTGAGTAATGATGATAATTTTGATATCAATGTTGCCGGGAAATATTATCTAAAATATACATCGGTAGATCCTAAGACTGCCAAAGTTATCGATTATTATGTAGATATTAATGTTGTTGGAGATGAGGAAGAAGAGGGGGAGATTATATATCATTCTTATAAGTGTTATGACTATAACGAAGAATTTGCTTCTTCTAACCGAATAAGTGAAACATTATCACAGATTAAGAACAATTTTTATAGCGTCGGTGACGAAGTGTATAGAGTTGACAGAAAGAACGTAACCTTAGTCAGCAAGGGAAACCTGACAGATACTTCAGGTGAAGGCACATATGGGTTAATATACGAGATAGATAATCCAAAATCCGGAAAACTAAGTACGGTGAACGTAAGCCTGACGGTAATTGATAAGGAAGAGATATATACAGAATCTATGATAATGTATAAGTCAGAAAGCGGATATACCATTTTAGGTAATCAGAAGCTTTCAGATATGCAGGATGATGAAGAGAATGTGATAAAATATTCTGTTGGAAAGGGCGACACATCATTCTTTTTATGCAATCCGGATAATCTTAATGTGATTGTATGTGAAGGAATATATGAGAATGACATATTTCCTTACTAGGGAGTTGATGCATATGATTTTGACATTAATGAGGTTGGAAAACAGACTGTAACTATACAGTGCTCTAATCCATATTCAGGCACATGTGAAAAGGTTGCAAAATATACAATCGAAGTAAATGTAGTTGATAATGATGATGTTACTATTGATGGCGAAGAGGAAAGTGACGTAATTAAGGATAGTTCATTTGAGCTGTTGGCAGGAATGACAGCAACGACAGCACTTGGCAAGGCAGTTGATGTATCAGTTGCAGATGATGGAGGATTTGATATATCGAAGTTAGGTGTATATACTGTGAAATACGAGGCTGTTCACCCTGTCACAAAAGAGAAATATTATTTTACAAGAACAATCAATGTTAAGAATCTTGTTGAATCAGATCAGACGTTAGTATTGGGATTTTCCCAGTCGGAGAACTCACCAATTAAGAGCGAAGCAGATTATGTACTTGGTAAAGAGGGACAGGATAAAGTTATTTTAAGAGTATCCTATAATGGTGGAACAAGCAGTATTGGACGAAATGTCAGCATTCATATACCATATGGATACTATGTTGATACAATACCGAGCATACCAGGTACTTCAGCAATGTCATTAAGATAACGTGACAACAGTTTCCCCATATTTCTAATTCAGTTT
>CAZBKO010000084.1:0-10498 GCA_964492545.1 uncultured Lachnospiraceae bacterium | reverse complement strand
TATATCATTTTGAAAAACAAAAAATAATTGCCAACGATTACTTGACACAAACCATAATTATCTTTAGGTTGCAAATAACACATTAATATTTTATAATTAAATGAAGATTTGATATTGGAGGACTTGATAAAATGAAGAATAATATAATTGTTGTTGCCCTCGGCAGAAATGCCTTCGGCTCTACTTTTCCAAAGCAGCAGGAAAATGTAAAAATTGCTGCTAAAGCAATAGCTGATTTAGTTGAAGCTAAATATGAAGTTGTCATTACACACAGTAATGGTCCACAGGTTGGTATGATTCAGACAGCTATGACAGAGTTTTCACGTCTTGACTCTAAGTATACAGTTGCTCCTATGTCTGTATGTGGTGCTATGAGTCAGGGATACATTGGATTTGATTTACAGAATGCCATAAGAACTGAATTACTGAACCGTGGTATTTACAAACCGGTTTCTACAATTATTACACAGGTCAGAGTTGATCCTTTTGATTCAGCATTTAATAATCCTACAAAGGTTATTGGCCGATATATGACTAAGGAAGAGGCTGAGCTTGAGGAACATAAGGGAAATTATGTTACTTATGAAGAAACTGAAGAAGGCAAAGGCTATAGAAGAATTATTGCTTCTCCTAAGCCTATTGATATTTATGAAATTGATTCAATCAGAGCACTCGTTGATGCAGGACAGTTAGTCATTGCAGCAGGTGGTGGTGGTATTCCTGTACTTGATCAGCGTTCAGGTCTTAAGGGTGCCAGTGCTGTTATTGAGAAAGATTATACAGCAGCTAAACTTGCTGATATGCTGGATGCTTCTACTCTCCTCATTCTTTCATCTCACAAGCAGATGACCTTACATGAAGGAACAGATAAGGAAATGGTTCTTGGTACAATGTCAGCATCTGAAGCTAACAATTTGCTTAATGAAGGACATTTCGAAGCAATCACAACACTTCCTAAGATGGAAGCATCAGTTAATTTCGTTACAGCTGGAGAAGACAGACGTGCAATAATAACAAGTCTTGATAATGCCAAGAATGCTGTTGCTGAAAAATCTGGTACAATAATTAAATAATAGCTCATTACAAAACGCCAGAACAGGTATTAATTACCTATTCTGGCGTTTTTCTTTATTTATATTCTATTTATCTTTCATAGTAAACATATCGTAAAAATGCATCACTATAATTGGAACTTAATTTAACTTTTTTTGAATTATATGCATAAGCCTTAAACTTATAATAATACGATGTTCCTGTTTTTATATTATGACTAGATTCATATTTTCTCGCGAATTGATCAAACTCTTTTTTTAAATCATTGACTTTACCTACATACTTGTATGTTCCATCATATGAGTTAGATACATATATTTCGTATTTTTCAAGGTTGTATTTCGTACCAAAAAAGTATGTATATATTGGAAATGAACCATATTCCTCATATGTCGCATACATATATGGAAGTGTTGGTGAAGACAAAGCCTGTATCGTCCTAAAATTACCATATTTTTTACAAGTTCCTTCCTTCTTATATGCACGTACCTTGTAGTAACACTTAACCATACTAGCATTGCTTTTATCCGTATATGTAGTTTTTGAAGTTGTCTTGATCTTAGTATATTGTCCATTTTTGCTATATGAACGATATATTTCGTATCCATTAGCACCGCTTACCTTATTCCATGTAATTGTGGTTACAGAATATGGATAATTCGAAATATTTTTTTGAATCTGTTTAAAGCCTGTAACCTTTGCCGGAGCCTTGGCAAGTCTGTTAGATACAACATATACAGTGACTTTTTTTGATTTACCCATAACAGTGGTCTTAATCGTTGTCTTGCCTAGCCGTACACCCTTAATTGTACTGCCAGACACCTTGGCTATACTGGACTTCTGCGATTTCCATTTGCATTTAATTGATGTTTTAAGTGGTACACCAGTTCCTGTGTCCACATAAACTGTACCTTTAGGAAGCTTAGCTGTCTTACCTTTTACAACAATAATAGATTTCGTATTCGTTGAAATAGATACACTATCAACTGAACTTCTTTTTACGTTGAAACTTTTTGTGACATTGGTATTAATTGCTTTTGTCTTAGCAACGCCTGAAGTTGAATTTGAAAACTCCTGAACCCAAAAGTTAATATCATTATATCTAACACAGGCAATACCTACTGACTTGAAATTACCAAGTATATTTCTTCTATGCCCCTGTCCTTCATAATAATCATCATTCTCACACCAACGTTCAAACACTACTGAAGCCTTCTCATCCGTATATCCATAGCTCTCGTATATATTCTCACCATTTGTAATGATAACATTTGTAGATGCTGTTGAATAGGCACTCCCATCTGGTCTTGTGTGTCCCCATGTTGCTGCAAGCTCCATAGCACGCTGCATTGCTACCTTCTCAAGTTCATAATCGTATGTAATCTTACCTAGATTACATTTAACCTTTGCTGTATTACTACTATTCCAATACCATGCATTATTACCTGTTCTAAAATTATTAATCATTTTAAACATTTTTCTTGCTTCTGACTGTCTTCCCTGCATTGTTACGCTAACATTTATCAGACTGCTAGCTGCATTAACTTCAATATTCAGAATTGAAAGAGCCATAACAAATACAAGTGCTACTGATGTTATTTTTTTAACAATTTTTCTTCTATTCATATCTTTACCTCCATTTTCTTTAGTATATCTATATTATAAAACAATGGAAATAAGATGTATAGCATTATTTCTTAGGTGATGTCATTATTCCTCTATCAGAATTACTATATGCACATACTTTATAATAGTATTTTTTGCTTGTTTTATGTACATATGTTGTTTTACCATTTCTAACATTAGCAACTTTTCTATATTTACCATTTTTGCTTGTTGATATATAAACATAATATCCGTCTGCACCGTACGATTTCTTCCAGGTAATCTTTTTACCTGAAGTTGTTTTCTTAATCTTAAGATTAGCTGGTTTAGCGCAAATAGTACTTATTTTAAATGATTTTGAATAATCTGAATATATCTTATCGTTACCATCTGTAGCTTTCGCCTTGATCTTATAATAATATGTTCTTCCCGACTTTACTGTTGTGTCAGTATATGTTCTTGATTTGGTTGTCCCTACGAGTTTATACTTTCCATTTTTACTAGTTGATCTATATATTTCATAACTTGTTGCACCAGAAACCTTTGACCACTTAATCTTTAATGTAGTATCTAATCGTTTACCACTTTGCATTACCTTTTGTGTGGCACTTAATCTTACATATAAGTTAATATTATATACGCCCTCATAGTTTCCTATACCTTCTACATACATAACTGCTTTGCCAATATCTTTCTTGCCATAGAAAACAGATGGTCTAACAACCTTATAATCGACTCCCTCTTTTAAAACTTTGTTACCATCCTGTACAGTTATATAAGATGAGAAGTCTTCTTTTTCCATATCATCTGCATAAATTTTCTTAACCAGTTTCACTTTTAATTTGCTTACTGATTTGGTTGTAGTGTTATACCACTTGATACCATTTTCATCAACGTACTTTTTTGCTTTAGAATTCTTAGAGCATCTGATTGCCGGATTGCAACCGACTGTTCACAAAATATTATCAAAATTAACAACACTGTCCGGAATTGTAATTTCTTTAAGTGAAAGACATCTTTCAAATGAGCGATATCCAATAGTTGTTGCTGTACTCGGAAGTGAAATCTTGTTTAATTTATAGCAAGAAGAAAAACATAATTTATATAATATCTTTGTTCCATTTTCTACGCTATAATTACCAGATAAACCTGTTGGGCAGGCGTATAATGTTTTATAATCCTTACTGTACAAAACACCGTCTTTTACAGCATACTTTGTATTAGACTCATTTACCTTGTATTCTGTAAAATGACTGTCTACAGTTGGTACACCTAGTGTGTTAACAATTTCCATAGAATCTGGAATTACAATAGCATTAATACCATTACAATATCTAAATGCTCCATTTTCTATATATGTAACATTTTCAGGTATTACGAAAGTTCCCCTTATATTTGGCAGGCATAATACTAATGATTTATCTATTTTACTGTAAAAAACATTCTCTAAAGACATTAATGAAGGATTATTTTCATCTACATTGATATTTTTTACATAATAATTTCTTTGTAGAAAGGAACTTGAAATTCCTTCAACTGTTTCTGGTATATTAATAGTTGTAATATTATCATTTTCATTAAAAGTTTCTGAATCGATATATGTAACCTTTTTACCATCAATTGTTGATGGAATATTTACTACTGTAGAATCTCCAAAATATCCTTTAATAGTAACTTCATTTCCATCTACTTCATATACCCAATCTTTTACTGTTTCGGCATATACAGTTTTCTCACACACTCCTGTAATGTCCACTGATACTCCTGTAATTGTCGTAATAGATGGAAATGCTAATATTGAAGCACTTATAACCATCCCTGCTAAAAATTTCTTTATACTCATAATATTCTCCATTCTGGAGCATTCCCTTGATGAGTCGAAGTAAAATTCAAGTATGTTGTTTCTATTCGACTAGAACTACTAAATGTGATGCTCCTGCACAAATAGTACTACAAAAAATATGCTATTAGGCTTATTTCTTGAATTAATCTCACTATTAGTTTAATCTTTTATTATTTTATCATAAATAATAAATTTTTAAACATATAAAATTCATTATTTACATAAAGTGCGATATTACTGATTATATCATTGTTTAACGTGCAAGAGCGAATCGCTATACCTGACTCGCTTTCTACACAAAAGCCAACCATTAGCTACTGTCCAATGGTTGGCTTAATTATTACTAATATCTGTTACATTCAAACTTAGCTCGAGTGTCAATACATGTCATCAGGCTCTTATATCTTGTGTCGATATCGCCCTCTTCCACTATAACATCTATTGATGCGGCCAAATCATCTATAAGTCTGTCTGTAAGTCTTCTCTTCATACTTACCAAAAGATTATGCTTTTCTTCAAAAGTATCTGCATCAAGAAATCGCATTAAATCCTGATTACATTCTTCGTTACCATCCTCAGTTACAGCGCATGCTTCAACTGTTTCGTCATTATCATTTACTTCTCCCACGACATTTTTCTGTACAGATTTCGTTTCTTCAGAATCTTGATTAATTAATTCAAATCTGTATCTCTGTGTTACTTCAGGATACTTATTATGATCAACTTCACTTACAAACATATCATAGGGTCTTGCATGAACTCTATAATCATCATAAAGCTTCTGATATATAACAAGCTTCTCATTTGTTTCTGAATGATAAGCAATACAAACTATCTGATACATTTTATTTTTAAAATGTCTATATATCTGACCCGGTAATACTTCTCTTCGTTCTTCCATGTATTATAACATTCCTTCTAAAGTTGTTCTGATTGCTTTGATGAATTCCTCACTTGTGCATACTCTCTTATTATCAAGTGTTGATATTAAAGCAAGATCTCCTGTCATATCACCATTCTCAATTGTTGTGATGCAAGCCTTCTCAAGCTTATCTGCAAATGCTCCAAGCTCTGGAAGATTATCCATCTCACCACGTTTTCTAAGTGCTCCAGACCATGCATATATTGTAGCAATTGGGTTAGTAGATGTCTTCTCACCCTTAAGATGCTTATAGTAATGTCTCTGAACTGTTCCGTGAGCAGCCTCATATTCATAATATCCATGAGGTGATACTAGAACTGATGTCATCATTGATAATGATCCAAATGCTGTAGCAACCATATCACTCATAACATCACCGTCATAGTTCTTACATGCCCAAATATATCCACCCTCTGAACGGATAACTCTAGCAACTGCATCATCAATAAGTGTATAGAAATACTCAATTCCTGCAGCTTCAAACTTGTCCTTATATTCTTTCTCAAATATTTCTGCAAAAATATCTTTAAATGTATGATCATATTTCTTAGAAATAGTATCCTTTGTAGCAAACCATAAATCCTGCTTAGTATCAAGTGCATAGTTAAAACAGCTCTTTGCAAAGTTCTCAATTGAATCTTCAAGATTGTGCTGTCCCTGAATTATACCTGCTCCCTTGAAATCATGAATAAGCTCTCTTGTCTCTTCACCTGCAGCGTTAGTATATACGAGTTCTGCCTTTCCTGCTCCCGGAATCTTCATCTCAGTTGCTTTGTAAAGGTCTCCGTATGCATGTCTTGCTATTGTAATAGGTTTCTTCCATGTCTTAACATATGGATCAACACCCTTTACAATGATAGGTGCTCTAAAAACAGTACCATCAAGGATTGCTCTGATTGTTCCATTAGGGCTCTTCCACATTTCCTTAAGATTGTACTCTGTCATTCTCGCTGCATTAGGTGTGATTGTAGCGCATTTAACTGCAACGCCATATTTCTTAGTAGCCTCTGCTGAATCAAATGTTACCTGATCGTTAGTCTCATTTCTGTACTCAAGTCCTAAATCATAATATTCTGTCTTCAGATCAATAAATGGAATTAATAACTCATCCTTAATCATCTTCCAAAGGATTCTTGTCATTTCATCTCCGTCCATCTCTACTAAAGGTGTTGTCATTTTAATCTTTTCCATTATCTGCCTCCTGATATGTACTTTATTCTTAAGGTATTATACTTTATTAAATCAAGGTTGTAAAGAGGTACATTAAAAGGTGCAGACATCAAATCTGCACCTTTTTTGACTACATTACAACCTTATCACGAAGTTCATTCAGGAGAATAATACCTACCTGTTCAAGCTTAATTGGCTTCATAATTATCAATTCAACACCAAGCTTGTTAAGTCCATCATGAAATGCCTCAACCACATATGATGACAAACCAACAAACATCTGCTGTTCTCCTCGCTCCCCTGTTCTTCTAATAGCTTTAATAGTATCGGTTCCATTCATTTCAGGCATCATATAATCCATAAAAACTATATCATACTCGTGTGTTTTATAAAGCTCCAATGCCTGTTTGCCACTAGTTGCCACATCCACCTGTACATTGAAATTCTTAAGTATCTGCTCTGCAACATAATTATTTATCTCGTTATCATCCACAAGTAAAACATGTGCATCCTTAAACTTAAGATTGTTAATTGAATCCTGTATAATATCTTTGGTTGGCAGTACCCCAGAACTTAATTCATCCATCTTTCCAAGTATTGAATCTATGAAATACCTCATAACATCCAAATACCCATTTTTTCTCTCATTAGTTAATTCCTTAGTTGACATCTCATCCACCAGGTTCATCATTGATCCAAGAGTTGTTCTGATAAAATAAGATAACTGAAAAATATCGTCCTTATAATTATTCATGTTGTCCTCCGTTCTGAAGCAAGTATATGCTGTCTAAATATGTACCTTTGTCCTAATATTATTATACAATATATTATTACAAAAATCTTATAAATCGTTCGACAATTTTCGCTTGAAAATATGGTTTACAAGAATTGTTATACCTGTGTGAATAACATAGGTTACCCCGGCACATATGGCAATAAGCATATATAGTTCTATTTTTAACTTAGAAATTCCAAATAATCCTTCCATTACATTGAAGGCACCAATAAAGCCAAGTGACATAAATATAAATAATATGGCTCTTATTATATTCCATGGTCTGCATACATCGAGCAATATAATCATAGCTGCATCAACTAATAAAATAGTACACAAAGTTGATGTTTGTCCGGCGTTCAGATTCCAAATTTTTGAAATAATTATGCCAATTACAACGTTAACAACAACCAATAGTCCACCGGGTATAGCCTTTTTTAGAATGTTTCCTAAGAAGCTCCCCTCAACAATGTCAGTATTTGGTTCAAGAGCAAGTATAAATGATGGTATACCTATTGATAATGCTCCTATTAATGTAAATTGTATTGGCTGAAACGGATATGCTGCATGAATGCATATAAAAATAACTGCAAACAAAAAGGCATATATGGTTTTTGACAAATATAAAACTGCTGATCTCTCAATATTGTTTATGGAACGTCGTCCTTCTGCAACTATTCTTGGCATAGAAGAAAAATTAGAATCTAAAAGCACAAGTTGTGAAGCATTTCTTGCAGCATCACTTCCGGACTGCATAGCAACACTACAATCTGCTTCTTTAAGGGCCATAACATCATTTGCACCATCACCAGTCATTCCAACTACATGTCCCTGCTCTCGAAGACTTTTAATTATCTCATATTTCTGTTTAGGTGTTACTCTGCCAAATACAGTGTACTTCTTGACAGCATCCTTAATATCCTCCACAGACTTAAGGTCAGTGGCATTTATCCATTTATCTGCCTCCTTAAGTCCTGCCTGCTTCGCAACCTTTGATACAGTTATAGGATTATCACCTGAAATAATTTTCAATGTAACACCCTGTGCCTCAAAATATTCCAAAGTTTCTTTTGCTTCGGCTCTAATTATATCTCCAATTACAATAAGAGCTACGAGTATATTGTTTTTGCATACTACTACAACACGCTTTCCAAGTGCTGAATATTCATCTACTTTTTTCTTTATATCATAGGAATATCTGTCTCCCAAAACAAATTCTGCAGCTCCCATAACAATCTCATCATCATTGTCAAATATCACACCGCTGTATTTTCTTTCGGAAGAAAATGGAATTGTTTTTTTAGCACACATTTTTGTTGAAGCCTTATTTTTGAATGCACTGTTAACTGCAACAAATGTGGGATTACTGTCACCAACATAATTGCAGAAATTGCACATTAAATCAGCAAATTGTTCCTGTGAAATATCTTCATCGAGATACTCAATATTTTCAACCTGCATTCTTCCTTCTGTTATCGTACCGGTTTTATCAAGACATAGCACATCAACTCTTGCCAATGTCTCAATACAGAACATCTCCTGAACAAGAGTATTGTACCTTGCCAGTCTTATAACACTCACCGCAAGAACAATGCTGGTCAACAGTACAAGTCCTGATGGAATCATTCCAATTATTCCCGCAACCGTACTTACAACTGATACTTTTATGCTCTGGTCTAATCCAAATCTCTGTCTTAAAAACAAAATTGTACCAAGTGGCACAAGACAAATTGAAACAATTTTAATTATTGTATTTATTGCATCCATCATCTGTGAGTTTGGTTTCTTAATGTATTTAGCCTGACCTGTTATTTTATTGACATAATTTTCAGCTCCAACATTTTTTACCTTAGCAATAATTTTCCCTGATACAAGGAAACTGCCTGACAAAACTTCATCTCCATATTTTCTTAAAACAGGCTCACTTTCACCTGTCAACAGACTCTCATTAACCTGACATTCACCCTCGCACACAACTGCATCTACAGGAACCTGATTACCACTTTGAAGGATGAATATGTCATCAACAACCAACTCATCAAGTTCTATTGTTTTCTCCTCATTATCTCTTATAACATGGGCTTTTGAATGTGAAAGAAGCGACAGCTTATCTATCACCTTCTTAGCTCTCACTTCTTGAATTATACCTATGATTAAATTCCAAAATGCAACACCAATAAACATCATATTCTTATATGAATTTACAAGAGCAACACAGACAGCAAGAAATACATTTACAAAATTAAATAATGTAAATGTATGTCCCGCAATTATTTGTTTGATTGACTTGGTCTTTATATTAACATCTGCATTAACACGACCATGCTCAATTCGTTCATTAACTTCTTTAGATGTAAGTCCTTTCATATGCTCATCTCCCGTATTCTATAATTCAGTTGAATCAAGAATTATTGTAAATGGGCCATCATTCAGTAACGATACCTTCATATCAGCACCAAACTGTCCCCTCTCCACAACACTCACATTTTCTTTACATCTTTCAATAATATATTCATACATATCATTTGCCATGTCAGGAGCACCTGCTTTAATAAAAGATGGTCTATTACCCTTTTTGCAGTCAGCATACAAAGTAAATTGAGATACAAGAAGAAGTTCTCCAAGCACATCATCCAGACTCAAATTAGTCTTTCCGTTTTCGTCCTCAAATATTCTCATGCCAATTAGCTTTTTTACCATTTTATCAGCTATTTTCTTAGTATCTTCACTACCTATGCCAATTAGTACAAGCAGACCTTTATTAATATTTCCAACTGTTTCATTATTAATATCAACCTTTGCATGTGTAACTCTCTGTATTACAAATCTCATAAAAACCTCATTTCTTAAGTAAATCTTTTCTGATGTATGAAAATGTATATTCTTCACCATGTTCACTTAACATTTTAAGAAGACTTCCAAGTAATTCACCAGTCTTCTCATTAATTAAATAATGCTCTTTTGAGTGAAGAAAATAATTGTAAGGATCTGAATCCCTGTATTTATCTTTGTTGTAGTTTTTACTTGCTGCAACTCTGTCACAAAACATCTCTGCAACAAATTTTACAGGCATCTCAAGACCCACCATTCCCTCTTTGGGATTAAGACTATAATCAATCCAGTATTCCAG
>CAZBKO010000083.1:0-10504 GCA_964492545.1 uncultured Lachnospiraceae bacterium | reverse complement strand
TGGCAAAGAGATGTAATGAAAAGCGTGTAATGGCTCAGTCTGTAGAGTGGGGAAAACGCGGGGCGAGATTAAATGACATTGCACCTGGAATCATTGTGACACCACTTGCAATTGATGAATTTAACGGACCACGTGGAGATTTCTATAAAAATATGTTTGCAAAATGTCCAGCCGGAAGACCAGGTACAGCAGATGAAGTAGCAAATGTAGCAGAGCTTCTTATGAGCAACAAGGGTGCATTTATTACTGGGTCTACATTCCTGATTGATGGTGGCGCAACTTCATCGTATTATTATGGACCACTAAAACCGGAAGTATAAAAAATGATAAGAAAAGCGAATACATGAGGTATCATTGTAGGCATTGAATCCATTCTACTCTTGGCTAAACACGGATAAGGTTGTGTGAAAATTATTTAGGAAAGCAAGTGTGAATTGTTTCTATGTATGAAAACGCGCCAGCTGATTTGAAATCATTGCATATTGTGGGCGTAAGTAATGCGCAGATTGTAGAAAGACTTAGAGAAATTTATCTGTAAATTAAATGGAGAATTAATTGGTGATTCGTTCAGAAATGATGAGATGGTACAGTACAGCAGTAGAAAATATAATACAATAAAAATAACTAAATATACGGTATAAAATGCCTTCATTTACAAATACTAGATTTAACACTAGAAAATGTAAATGGAGGTTTTTTATATATGAAGGCAACCGGAATTGTACGTCGTATAGATGAACTTGGAAGAGTGGTTATACCAAAAGAAATTAGAAGAACATTAAGGATTCGTGAAGGTGACCCACTGGAAATCTTCACAGATCACGAGGGGGAAGTAATACTTAAGAAATATTCTCCACTTGGTGAACTTACACAATTTGCAGTACAGTCGGCGGAAAGTCTGGCTCAGGTGTCAGGATGCGGTGTAATAATTACAGACAGAGACCATATTGTAGCAGGTGCTGGTGGAAAAAAGGATACGGTCAATAGACAGATAACTACGGAAATGGAAAATGCAATTAATGAAAGAAGAGTAATTAAAGGCGATGAAAAGGCAATTTCCATAATAGAGGGTGAGAAAATAAAAAATATGGTTATGACACCAATAATATGTGAGGGTGATGTAATAGGTTCAGTCATTATTATACCGAAGGATGAAAGCTTTAAAGCAGGTGAAGCTGAGTTCAAAATGGCAGGAGTAATGGCGGGATTTCTTGGAAAACAGATGGAAAATTAATTGAAAATCATGCGTGTATCGTGTAATATATGAAATATCAATATATTATTAAGGAAGAAACAAATCATGAAAGACAATTATACAATAGAAGAATTTAAAGAGGTTATACGAAGATTGAGAGCAGATGACGGATGCCCATGGGATAAGGTTCAGACGCATGAAAGCCTCAAGAAATGCCTAAGTGACGAGTGTGAGGAAGTTCTTGAAGCCATTGATAACAATGATTATGAGAACCTTAAGGAAGAACTTGGCGATGTACTTCTTCAGGTCGTTATGCACAGTCAGATTGCTTCTGAAGAAGGCAAATTTACATTTGAAGATGTAGTCACTGAGGTTTCAAGAAAAATGATAAGAAGACACCCTCATGTTTTTGGCAAGGAGGAATCAGAAACAGGTGATGCTGTAACATGGGAAGAGATTAAGAAACTGGAAAAACAGCAAAGAGGTACAAGTTAAAGAAAATGCTTAATAATTCTTGACAAATAGGGTAAAAACGTATATAAATAAACGTGAGGGTAACAGCACAGAGAGTGCGTTATCATTCGAGATAGCGTCATTTGATAACAATTTCATTAAGACGTATAAACTAGAATAACAGAGGAGGAGTTAATCCATGAACAAATCAGAATTAGTAGCAGCAATCGCAGCTAAGACAGAATTATCTAAGAAGGACTCAGAGAAGGCTTTAGCAGCTTTCACAGAAGTTGTAGCAGAAGAGTTAAAGAAAGGTGAAAAAATCCAGTTAGTTGGATTTGGAACTTTCGAAGTAGCTAAGAGAGCAGCAAGAGAAGGAAGAAATCCACAGACAGGCGCAACAATGAAGATCGCAGCTTCAAATGCTCCTAAGTTCAAAGCTGGTAAGGCATTAAAGGATGCTCTTAACTAATTTGTAAAATGAGATTAGCACATGTTACCCTGCTTAGATAAGCAGGGTAATTTTTTTACTTTATAGAAAGTGCACTTTATTACAGGGAAATGGAGAAATATAATGAGATTAGATAAATATTTAAAGGTATCACGTCTTATCAAGAGACGTACAATAGCAAATGAAGCATGTGATGCGGGCAGAATACTTGTTAACGACAAGGTAGCAAAAGCATCTCTTAATGTAAAGGCAGGAGACATAATTGAGATTCAGTTTGGAAATAAGTCTCTTAAGGTTGAAGTGCTTAATGTAGCTGAAACAGTTAAGAAGGATGATGCTAAGGATATGTATAAGGAAATTTAATGTATAGGAATAAATCATATAAAATATCATATATTTAAATAAAAACACAGCCGGAATGGAGAATGGTATGGAGGAGAGACAAAGTGCCAGAATTCATAAGCTATCAATGGTTAACAGAAAGAACCTGCAGATTGGCGGAGTTGTGGAGGTTGTATCATTTGATGCAAAGGAAGTACTTCTCGAAACATCAGTGGGAATGTTAAGCATTAAAGGTGAAGGACTTCATGTAAAGAATCTTAATGTTGATAAGGGTGAAGTTGATGTTGATGGCACTGTCAATGAAATGGTGTACTCAGAAGTCACTTCATTTAAGAATAAAAGTGAATCAATGCTTAAGAGGATGTTCAAATGAGTGATTCGGTTATGGTTGAACTATATATTTTTTGTATGTCAATTATGTTGGGAATCATTATGTCATTTGTATATGATGTTATCAGGGTTTTCAGAAGAGTTATTACAAGGGGAACTGTGATAGTAGCCATTGAGGATATAGTGGTTATGTTTGTGGCGGCAATAATAACATTTAATATGATATATAAGAATAATAATGGAATAATTAGAAGCTACATAATAATAGGGATATTTTTGGGGATTACATTGTATTTGGTATCCATAAGCAGATTCATTGTAAACATACCCTCAAAATATATTCGTATGGTATTGCAAAAACTACTGAAAGCATTTAAAATGATTACAAGTAAAATAAAAATAGAGGTGAAGGCACATCATGAACAGAGCGAAAGCAAGAAGAGAGAATAAATCTAACAAGTTCGGAATTGTTTCTGTAGCTTTTATTGTTATTGCCATATGTGCAGTATTACTTTTGCAGATGAAGGATCTTCAGGCAAAGGATAAGCAGTTGACTAAGAAGGAAACTCAATTGCAGCAGCAGCTGGAGGACGAACAGCAGAGAACAGAGGATTTGGAAGAGAAAAGAATCTATGTTCAGACCAAGAAGTATGTAGAAGAAGTGGCTAAGAAGCTGGGATATGTTTATCCGGATGAGATATTATTTAAGCCAATACAGGATTAACATCTTTATTATTATTAGGTGCTTTAATTCGATTCAAATGAATGTTTGAAATAGATATTGTCTAAATGTTTTGAGAAAACCATGCTAGCCTTTGACAAATTAATTTTGCTGAGATGACTATTATTATCTCACATAAATTAATCGAGGAGGATTTCACATGAAAACATTACAAGACAACACAAGATTATTAATACTGCAATGCATTAGCCTGATTCTGTCGGGGTGCACCATTTATGGGTATGCACCGGTGGGGATAGGCTTTTTTTGTGCAATGTATTCAATAGGAAATATAAGAGTTATCACGGTAATTACAACGTTGGTTGGCATGGCATATGCTCTTGTATATACTGATTTGGTAAAATATGCAATGGTTATTGTGGCATATATGGCAATAGAAGGAATTATTGGCATATATAAAAAAGAAATTTCTATCTATATTAATGCGGTACTAATAGCATTTACAATGGCAGCGTTGGAATTTACAGGGCTGTACACCGAGCGTGTAACTGATAATAATATAGCAGCTGTTCTGGGCGTATGTGTATTGTGTGGAGCAGTTACAGTGGTATTTAGAAGAGGCATTGATGGAATTTTAAATGGCAGTGTATATCGCCAGATACAAAATGAGGAAATGATAGGAATAGCTTCAATCACAGGAATAATTATCTATTATTTCATAAGCAGCTATAACATACCATATTCAATACTTGAAGCGGCCATATTTTTTCTGCTATTATTTTCAGCATATAAGTATGGCGCAGGTATGGGGGCAATTTTTGGTGCGTCTCTCGGCATAGTTCTAGGTGCTGATATGGGTCAGATAAATGTGGTGAGTATTATGTGTGTGCTGGCAATAATAGTGGGCGGACTTGGTGAGCTTGGAAGGGTTGCGACAGTTATTGCACTGATATGTGCATATATAACAGGGGGTATGATTTTTGCACCGGATATAATTAATGAAGCAAATATTCAGGGCGTGATTACAGCTTCTATTATTTTCTTAATACTGCCCGGAAGTGTTGTGTATAGGCGAGTTGAATATGAAGATAAAAACAAATTTATGGAAAAATCATCGGCAGCGTTTGGAGATAAGCTTGATAAACTATCAAGCTCCATAGAGGTTATGTGCAGTACAATAAATGATAATGTATCTGATGAAAATAATGAAAATAGCAACAGGAATATAATCAGGACTGCGGTTGAAAATGTGTGTGAGGATTGCACTAAAAAAGATGAATGCAGATATAAGAATCATATGATGCTTAGGATGCTAAATAATGACAATATGGTAAATGCAGACAGTATATGCACAAATACAGCACTTATGGAGCTTGAAATAAAGCATTTGAGACAGTCAAAAAGATCAGATCAAATATGGAATGGAAGAATTAGCAGCATAAAAGATAACATTGGTTATCAGCTAAGAGAGATATCCCAGGTTATAGGCCAATATACAGATAATTCCCAACACATGGAAGAAAATAGGAAATTTAGAAAATTACTTCAAAAAAGACTTAGGAATAAGGGCGTAAGTATATGTGAGATGAGGCAGGGAGAAAATGAGACAGGGGCTGTGGAAATTGAGCTAACGGTAAAATGCGATAACAGAAAAACTATAACATCAAGGGAAATAAGCAGTATCATTTCTGATATTACAGGCTATAATATTGTTTCGGATGGCGATAACAGGGTGGTCGTTGATGATGAGTATAGGACGTTGATATTTAGACAGGCTGAGAACTTTGAAATTGAATATGCTGTGGCTAAATCGGTTAAAAATGGTGGAAAAATATCCGGCGATAATCATTCAGTTGTGGATATCGGTAATGGAAAATGGATGTTTACTCTTGCAGATGGTATGGGGTCGGGGGCTGATGCCTTCAAAGAAAGTGAGAGTGTGCTTGAGTTCATAGAGAAAATGGTATCTACAGGATTTAATAAAAAAAGTGCATTGAGCCTTATTAATTCCATTAAATCCATGGACTGGAATAATGAGAAGACAACTTCGGTTGATATGGGCGTTGTAAATATGTATTCTGGTATTTGCAATTTCGTTAAAATGGGTGCAGCAAGTACATTTATTAGAAGGGATAAGTGGGTGGATGTAATCAGATCCACAAGTCTGCCGCTTGGCATAGTAAATGAAACAGATGTGGACAGTGCAACGAAGAAGCTGTATGAGGGAGATATTGTAGTGATGATGTCTGACGGTGTTCTGGATGGTATTCACGGTGAAAATAAGGAACTTGAGGTGAGCAGAATGCTTTTGGAATATGAGGATGATAATCCCAAATCTCTGGCGGATAGAATTCTTGACAAAGCTATGGAGGATTCCTATTATACACCTGCTGATGATATGACCGTTGTTGTTGCCAGCATAAGTGAAAATAGGAAATATGCTTGATTTTATATAGATAATAAAGTACATTATAGTAATATTAATGAGACAGATTGGAGGACGGATTGGAAATATGCTTATTGATAAGGTACGTGATTATGTAGAAAAATATAGTATGATAAAGAATGGCGACAGAATAGTCGTGGGCATTTCAGGAGGAGCAGATTCGGTCTGTCTTTTGAAGGTGCTAAAGGAGCTGGAATATGAATATTCGCTGCATTTAACGGCGGTTCATATTCATCATGGCATAAGAGGTGATGAGGCAGACAGGGACATGAATCATACATTGGCGTTCTGTGAAAGTATTGGTGTTGAATGTAAAGTTTTTCATTATAATATACCGGATATTGCCAGAAAAAATGGAATGACAGTCGAAGAAGCCGGCAGAATGATGAGATATGATACCTTTAAAAAGGTTCTTGACAGTTGTGGTGCAAATAAAATTGCGGTGGCGCATAATCTTGGTGATAATTGTGAAACTATAATATTTAATATGTGCAGGGGAAGTAAGCTTAGAGGGATTGGAGGAATTCTTCCCATAAGAGATAATATCATTCGTCCACTTCTTGGAATATCAAGAAGTGAAATTGAGGAATACCTTGAACAAAACAACATAAAATATATAGTGGATTCTACGAATTTATCCAATGATTATGTTAGAAACAAAATCAGAAATGTTGTTGTTCCATATTTGTGTGAAAATATTAATACACAGTCTGCAGTGCATATTGCTGCTGCATCAGAGGCGGCACTTGAGGCTGAGGAATACATGAGGCTTCAGACTGAGAAGGTAAGTGCAGAGTATCTTAACATAACGAAAGAATCTGCAAGCATTTCTGTGAATATTTTTGATATTCACAAAATTATTGTAAAGCGTGTTATTAGAGAGGCTATTGCAAGTCAGTCGGGTAAACTAAAGGATATTTCTTCGGTTCATGTGGAGGATATATTTGCATTATTTCGCAAGAATGTTGGAAAGTCAGTGGATTTGCCTTATGGACTTGTGGCAGAAAGAACATATGATACAATTAGAATTCAGAAAAAGCGTTTATCAGGTAATACAAAAACAGATGTAATTGATGTGACAGCAGGAAACATTTATTCATGTAAAAACGGCGTGATTGTTGAATTTGAAAATATTAAGAAACTGGAAAAAATCAATGAAATTCCTGAAAAATTATATACTAAATGGTTTGATTGTGATAAAATAAAAAATACTTTGCAAATAAGGAATCGACTGCCTGGTGACTACATGATAGTTGATAACAAGGGCAGCAGGAAGAAACTGAAGGACTATTTTGTTAACGAAAAGATACCAAGAGATAAGCGGGATGAGATTCTTTTATTGGCGGATGGAAATCATATCCTATGGGTAATAGGATATAGAATAAGTGAATATTACAAGATTACTGAGGGCACGGACAATGTGCTATGTGTAAATATTCAATTTAATTAACATATGATGGAGGTTATCATGGCTGAAAATATTAAAGTACTTATTGCAGAAGAAGACGTTGATAAGAAAATTGAGGAAATTGGAAAGAAGATTAGCGAGGATTATGCAGGTAAGCAGGTTCATTTAATCTGCGTTCTTAAGGGCGGTGCATTTTTTATGTGCGAGCTTTGCAAGAGAATTACAGTTCCTGTATCTATGGATTTTATGGCTGTCAGCAGTTATGGCGCAGGTACAGTCAGCAGTGGAAAGCTAACAATCAAGAAGGATCTTGATGAGTCGATAGAAGGTAAGGAAGTTCTTATTGTTGAAGATATAGTTGATTCTGGAAACACTCTTCACAAGCTTACAGCAATGCTGCAGGAGAGACATCCGGCATCACTTGAGATATGTACACTTCTAGATAAGCCGGACAGAAGGGTAGTTGATGTAGATGTTAAGTATACATGCTTCCAGATTCCGGATGAATTTGTAGTTGGCTACGGTCTTGATTATGACCAAAAATATAGAAATCTGCCATTCATTGGAGTGGTTGAATTAGATTAATTTTAAGGAGGATTTGATAATTGAAGAAACAAATGAAAGGTGTAGGCTTTTATTTTGTTCTTGTAGTACTGATATGTATTGCAATATACATGATGTTTTTTAAAGGACAGAAGGATAACAGCTATACCTATAGCAATTTTTTAGCGGACCTTGAGAAAGGTAATGTTGAGGATATTACTATTGTTCCTAACAAGGAGATACCAACAGGTAAACTTAAGTTTACTATTAAGGATAGTGGCAAGAAGAAGTCATTGTATGTAGCTGATATTAGAACAGTAGCTGATACAATTATTGACGAAGAAGGTTCATATGTAATGAACGATGTTAAGCGTGACAGTGTATTCTTAACAACCGTTCTTCCACTTGTTGTTATGGTGTTCATTGCACTGCTGATTTTTGGAATGATAAGCGGGCAGTCGTCAGGTGGCGGCGGAGCCAAGATGATGAATTTTGGCAAGAGCAAAGCCAAGCTGTATGTGGATATGGGCAAGAAAGTAACATTTGCAAATGTGGCAGGTCTCCACGAGGAGAGGGAAGAGCTTGAGGAAATAGTGGATTTTCTTAAGAATCCTAAGAAATATATTGAAGTTGGTGCTAGAATTCCCAAGGGTGTTATCCTTACAGGACCTCCGGGAACAGGTAAGACTTTGCTGGCAAAGGCAGTAGCCGGAGAAGCAGGTGTACCATTCTTTAGTATTTCAGGTTCTGATTTTGTTGAGATGTTTGTTGGTGTTGGTGCTTCAAGAGTAAGAGATTTATTTGAGGAAGCCAAGAAAAATGCACCATGTATTGTATTTATTGATGAAATTGATGCTGTAGCCCGTAGAAGAGGTACCGGTATGGGTGGCGGACATGATGAGAGAGAGCAGACACTTAACCAGATGCTTGTTGAGATGGATGGTTTTGGTGTTAATGAAGGAATTATCGTTATGGCTGCAACTAATAGAGTCGATATTCTTGATCCGGCCATATTACGTCCGGGAAGATTTGATCGTAAGGTTGTAGTTGGAAGACCTGATATTAGAGGCAGAAAAGAAATTCTTGATGTTCATGCTAAGAACAAGCCACTTGGTGAGGATGTTGATCTTGAAAGAGTTGCTCAGACAACAGCAGGATTTACAGGAGCTGATCTTGAGAATCTTCTTAATGAATCCGCAATTATTGCAGCTAAGAATGACAGAGCATTTGTATTACAGCAGGATATTGATAAAGCATTTATTAAGATTGGAATAGGAACAGAGAAGAAGAGCAGAATTATTTCAGAGAAGGAAAAGAGAATTACAGCATTCCACGAAGCTGGTCATGCAATTTTATTCCATGTACTTCCAGATGTAGGACCTGTTCACACTGTATCTATTATTCCTACAGGAACAGGGGCAGCAGGATATACAATGCCTTTACCTGAGAAGGATGAGATGTTTAATACAAGAGGCAGAATGCTTCAGGATATCATGGTATGCTTGGGCGGACGTATCGCTGAGGAGCTTGTACTTGATGATATTACAACAGGTGCTTCACAGGATATTAAGCAGGCAACAGCAACAGCTAAGGCTATGGTTACTAAATATGGTATGTCTGATAAGCTTGGTTTAATCAGCTATGGTGAGAATGAAGATGAAGTGTTCATCGGAAGAGATCTGGCACATTCAAGAAGCTACGCTGAAAACACAGCTTCAGTAATTGATAGTGAAGTCAAGGAAATTGTTGATGATTGTTACACAAAGGCAAAAGATATTATTGTTAATCACAGACATGTTCTTGATAAGTGTGCTGACCTGTTAATTGAGAAGGAAAAGATCACTGGCGAAGAATTTGAGGCATTATTCTAAAAAATAATGCATAATAACAACATTTTCTACAGAGAAGGAAAAAACGGTTCGTCAAATTGCACAAAAAGACATTGACATTTTTGTGAACTTTGTGCACACTTTGGGAAGGGAATATGCTATTATAATTAACGTAACCCCCCCAATACATTATATAGTTTTTGCTACACCCCATAAGAAACGAAATACCTTCTCCAAAAAGGACGGCAACGAAAGCCGTCCTTTTTACTACCCAAATTTAGTGATTAGGTACTTGTATAATGGAATAAAGTATTATAAAATAGTTTAGTAGTTCTTTAGAACTAGAAAATAAAAAGGTTTGGTGTTATGTATGATAGCAAATATTAATACTGATTTAATTAGTGATATAGAGAAGAAATTATTGTATGTACACAGCATGCGCCCTGCGCTGAATAGAGATGCTCTTTTTAGTGATGAGACAGCTGGATTTAGAAATCCTGCTGAACCTGAGAAGAACAGTGATGTTACAGTATATTTCAGAACTGCCAGGGAAAATGTTGATGCAGTATATATTTATGTGGATAATGAGGAACAGATAATGAGTTTCTCACATAATGATGAATTATTTGATTATTATTTTTACAATATTAAGCTGAGTGATAAACAGATTCATTATCATTTTAAGGTTGTGTCTGGATATGAATTGTGCTTCTTTGACAAGGCGGGAATATGTGATAATATTACCGGTTGGTACGAATTTGTGATTACCCCGGGATTTACAACGCCTGAGTGGGCTAAGGGTGCAGTTATGTACCAGATATATAC
>CAZBKO010000082.1:7920-10580 GCA_964492545.1 uncultured Lachnospiraceae bacterium | reverse complement strand
CTGCGACCTCTTGATCCCAAATCAAGCGCTCTAGCCAAGCTGAGCCACACCCCGTGATAAATAAATTATCAACGACTTAATTTATTATGTTGTTTGCTGTTCTTTAACAGTGCATAAAGAATTATATACCAACTTTTCAAATATGTCAACAATTTTTTTAAGTTTTTTTCATTTTTTTTATTTATGTGCGAAACCCCTGTATTTTCAAGGGTTTCAGCGTTTTATTTGTTTTGATTTTTGTGGTAAATTTAAATATTTTCTAATTTAATTCTTTTAATTCATAATCTGCCCGACCTTCAGAATCAATGTTCATTATAATATAAGTTGGCATTTTTCCATCCTGTCTCGGATAAGATAAACTGCCTGGATTAAGTACTACAACATTATCAGAGATATCCAATTTTGGCCTATGGGTATGTCCAAACATAACGATATCCTTATTTCTTGAAACAGCCTCAGTTTTTATATTCTCAACACCAACACTCACATAATAATAGTGTCCATGTGTAAGTAGTACATTATAGCTGCCAATCTTGATTTCCAATTCTCTTGGCAATGATGAAAAAAAGTCATTATTTCCAGCTACCATTTCACAAGGACAGTCGGCCATAACTCTTATGTAGTCCTCTGACCCCTCAATATCGCCCAAATGAATCAATAAATCAATTGGCTTTTCAATTAATAAAACTCGTTCAAGGTTCTCATCATGCCCATGAGTATCGCTTACAATAAGTATCTTCATAAAGTATCAACCTCACTTAACATATTTTATCTTTTAGTATCTCTTTCATTTGTCTTAATGCTTTTCCTCTATGGCTTATCTCATTTTTATCTTCCGGAAGGAGTTCTCCTGTTGTCTTTCCAAGCTCAGGTACATAAAGAATAGGGTCGTATCCAAAACCATGCTCTCCCTTTTCCTCGTACCCAATAACGCCTTCTATTGTTGCTCTTGTTGTATATGTTTCTCCATTTGGCAAAACAGCCGCAATTGCACATACAAATCTCGCACTTCGCTCGTCACCCTTTGCATCTTTTAATCTATCAATAATATTTTGATTTTTAACTGCATATGATGTTTCTTCACCCATATATCTTGCTGAATATATACCTGGTTCGCCACCTATATAATCTACTTCAAGACCTGAGTCATCTGCCAGAACTAATTGATGTGTGAGTTCCATAATCGTACGTGCCTTGATGATTGCATTCTCTTCAAATGTTTTTCCATCCTCCACTATATCAGCCTGTATCCCTGCCTCTTTTAGGGATTGGATTGGAATATTCATGTCACTCATTATCATCTTTATTTCATCCATTTTGCCCTGATTTGATGTTGCAAATATAATCTTATCCATTGTCCGCTCCTTATTCTAAATGACTACCTGCTCATTCTTTCAACAGCCTTAATAATACCATTTGTTATACCTTTTGCAAATTTATTCTGTCCACTTTTTGATGACATTAATTTGACATCCTTATTATTGCACATGAATCCCATTTCTACCAGTGCCACCGGCACCTTGGAATTTCTAATGATATGTATGCTTTTACCATCAACAATACCTCTGTTGTTTGTTCCTGCTGCCTTAACAACCTCATTGCATATAAGCTTCGATAGCCATTGTGAACCATATTCCTTCTCATTATCCTTCACATTATACAATACTTCTGTTCCTGTTGCTTCAGCCTCTTCACTATCGTTACAATGAATGCTTACAAACATTGCCGGTGAAAGTTCATTTACAAAGTCAACACGTTTCTCCACCGACGGAAGAACATCTCCCTCCCTTGTCAGCACTGCCATATATCCTGCATTCATCAGAATATTCTTTACCTTAAGTGCAACTGAAAGATTGATATTTTTCTCATAGGTTGTGCCATTTTGTGCACCCACATCACTGCCACCATGACCAGGATCAATAACAATTATCTTCTTTTTACAATTTTTTAGGGAATCAAAATAAATATACATTTTGTTCCCGACAATATCCTTAGTATAACTACAATAATCCTTTAATGCAACTGTTAAATAAGCTTTTTTATTTGATGATTTGTATGATATTTTATCAACATATGGTGAACCGTAATCAACTTGATTTATATCAAATTCACCTGTCACATTTGGTACTGTAATCTTCATTTCATTATCAATTATATTGTATGCTACCACTATATCCTCTGCATCCTCGCCTGGCGCAGGTTCAATTCTCAGCATTTCCTGTTTAACAATATCATATCCCTCATCAAGGTCATCCTCAACAGATGCCTTAATTTCTCCATTGCCCTGAAAATACTGTACAAATATTAATATAATAAGAAGTATGCATCCGCTTATCAGAGCTGCCATTTTAACGGGTTTATTCTTCATATTTCCTCTTTTCCGTGTATTCTGTATGAAAGCTGTTTCTATCGATTTTTTGTATATACTTTCAAACACACATTGCATTGGTGCTTTTCTTCTGTGCTTTCCCAGTCAATTCCTCTCAAGCTTATGAATCCTTTTCCATCCGACAAATCCACATTGCTTGTTATTTCATTGCTGGCATATTCTATAGCTATGGGACGTTTTGAATTTGGTGTGTTTACCCTAACAACAATGGCATATTCTTTTCCTGCCTCAATTTTGACAGACTGTTCAAGATTAACAGTATAATAGCCTG
>CAZBKO010000082.1:0-7910 GCA_964492545.1 uncultured Lachnospiraceae bacterium | reverse complement strand
CTTCCCCTCTCTTATTAAGGGAGGTTTCATCCTTGAAATCAGGTATCACATATATGCTGTAATCTGTATCCTTCCCTGTTGCATACATTCCAACTGCCTCAATTACTTCATCAGACTTTGCTGTATACACGTTCGCAACATAGGCATATTCTTTTCCATATCCTATAAGTCCCACAAAACCACATAAATCACTCTGATAAATATTGTCGTAATTATCAGTTTCTTCTATCTTTGTGTACACTACACTGTGCACCGCAATATTTGTATCGTAATAAGATACATAAAAATTCCCATTATCCCCAAATGTATTTCCCCAACTGTTTCTGCATAAAAAGGCTCCATCTCCTTCTAGCTCTGTGGTGAAATTCTCCTTTGGATAATTATCATCCCAACCTATTATGACAACATCGTGATTTGGCTTGTCTGTACCTATATAGCAGTATGCATTTTTATCATCATTATAAAAGCCTGTGCTTTGAATATTGTTTGCATCACCTGCCATATAAATAGCACTTTCTACTCCTCCATACTTAAATACCATTTTCTTAACTGCGTCCAAATCCTTACCCTCTATGGATTGAACTTCCTGAACATGTTTAACAGGTAATAAATTAGAATTTGTCACCCCATCGCCATATGGGTCATCCTTCTCAAACACAGGTCCCTTCCATGAAACAAGGTATGCCGTTGCAATATTGTAATCACCACCATCAAATTGTGACAGATTATATGAATTATTCATACTCATATGGTCCTCAGATAAATCCATATCTTCTTCCGGCATCAATGCACTCTCCAATGCGGTCAGCGATGCAAATGCCCAGCATGTCCCAAATACGCCCTGATTCTTAACTTTCGGTGCTCTATATACATCCAAATAGCTATAACTATATGGAATTGTTCTCTTCTCTGAATTTTCATTATTTATTGTTCCATGATATGTCTTTCCATCCCATACATATGAATATTCCAGGGTGCTGCACAGCAAATCAATCGGCACGTATGCCTTATTATCCTTTATCTTCGCTGTTGAACTGACAATGGCCTCAACCCCGTTAATATCAATTTTCTTTTCGTCAGCTCTCATGGAAATAATGTCTGTTCCCTTTTCTACTCTGAGCAGTGAATTCTTATAAAAATTGACAGCACAATCAAAAGCGTCTCGCACTGCCACTGATTCCATCATAATATTTCTGTTCTCATCCATATATACTGTAGAATCAGCAGAATTGTACTGCTTTCCATCAACTGTCAGCTTAAATGTTTTTTTATTAACAACCTTTGCAATAAGTGGATTCCATTCATCGTTATACTGTACCACAACATCTGATTTTTCCACATATTCCCTTGTTGTATAATCATATAATCCATATAATCCTGCTGCCATAATTGCTATGGCAAGCAGGACAATTACTATCTTGTGTTTCAATTCTTATCTTCCCCTGTCCTTCTCTTCGGCGGTTTAGGTCCCGCAAACTGATAAAAATATGTTTTAATCATTCCATTATATATTTTACGATTCTTTGTGGCCTTAAGCCCCATATCATTTTCTGCATTTTCATATGATGTAATTATGTAAGCAGACCATTTATCAAGTGCCTTTATTCTATCTCCTATTTCACGATACAATGGTGGTAAAGCCTCTTTTTCTTCCAATCTCTCTCCATATGGAGGATTCGTTATAAGAAAGCCATATGGTTTCGGATGACTTAATTTATCAAGTGCTCTCTCCTGAAAATGTATCATATGCTCGACGCCTGCCATCTGTGCATTTGCTCTTGCTGATTTAATAACACTTCCATCAATATCATATCCCTGAATATCAACCTGTATTTTATCATCAACAAGATCATTAGCCTCATTGACTGCTTCATACCAATTCTTCTTACCTATGATATTTGTCCAAGTCTCAGCTGTAAATTCCCTGTTCATTCCTGGTGCAATATTAGCTGCCATCATAGCTGCCTCTATTGGAAATGTACCACTTCCGCAAAATGGGTCTACAAGTATCCTGTCCCTGTTCCATGGTGTCAGCATAATAAGTGCAGCTGCCAGTGTTTCGGATATTGGAGCCTTTGCTGCCATCTGTCTGTAGCCTCTCTTATGAAGTGATTCACCTGTACTATCAAGAGCTACTGTTATCTGATCTTTATTGTTAAATATTCTAATTGGATACTCAGCTCCTGTTTCCTCAAACCAGGTTACATCATAATATCCCTTCATTCTCTCTACAATTGCTTTCTTAGCTAATCTCTGTAAATCAGAACTGCTGTATAATTTGCTCTTAATTGTGCTAGCCTTAGTAACCCAAAACTTTCCATCCTTCGGAATATAGTTCTCAAAAGGAAGCTCCTTCATTTTATCAAAAAATTCTTCAAATGTGTATGCATTGAATTTTCCAACCTGTATCAAAATACGCTCTGTTGTTCTTAAGAAGACATTCGCTCTACATACTGCCTCCTCATCCCCGGCAAATGTAACCCTTCCATCCTCAACTTGAATTATTTCGTATCCCAAGTCAATTATTTCTCTTTTTAGTACTGCCTCAAGTCCAAAATGACATGGTGCTATTAATGTAAATTTATTCAATAGTAATCTCCATTTCTATAAAATCTAATAATAACTATATATTAAGGCCCATACCCTTCAATGTCAATTACTTTCAACGCTTTCATTCCCCCTACTACGCTCTTAGCATCATATCCGTTTTTTTCCAAAATACCCGCAGCCATAGAACTCAGGCCACCTCTTTCACAATATAATATTATCTCCTTATCCTTCGGTAAATTATGTGTGTTTCTTTCAATATTCTCTATTTGAATGTTAACTGCATTTTTTACATGCTGTTTTCTATATTCCTTCTCACTTCTTAAATCAACTATCACTGAATTATCATCAAATATATATGAAAATAAATCCTGTGCTGATACCTGTTTCACATTAATGCACCACTCATATCTATGTTATCTTATTACATAATATGCATCAAAAAAGGGAGTCGTGATACACAACTCCCTCCAAATCCAAACTAATTATCTGTAATCATTGTATGAGTTATAGCTTGAATTATTAGCCTTGTTGTTGGCTTTGTTTTTGTTTGCATTGTTCTGGCTCTGGTTTTGGTAGCTGTTCTGACTGTTGTTGTTACTGTTGTTCTGGCTGTTGTTCTGGCTGTTGTTGTTACTGTTGTTCTGGCTGTTGTTCTGGCTGTTGTTATTACTGTTGTTCTGATTATTGTTCTGGCAGTTGTTAGAATCCTGTGCGTTTCTTGAATTGTTATTAGACATAATGCCCTCCTATAAAGATATATATTTGATACGCTTTTAGTATGAGTAAATTGTCTTTTTTCTATTCAAAAAAAAATCTATTTTTTTAAAAATAACTATTGCATTATTCGACATTATATGATAAAGTATCTCTTGTAAAGAGAAATATCCCTTCAAACATTTCTTTTTACTTATAACCCCTTATTAATTATTTATACTCCCCTCAAAATAGCTAGCGTAAGCTAGCTATTTTATTGTCTGAATATATCAAACACACTGTTTTCTCCTATATATACAAAAAAAGCACTTGCGTGCTTTTTTATCTTAATTTCTTAATAACAGATACTACAAGTATTACTAATAAGATTGGAATAAACAAACGTGCGACTAAGGTAAATAGTCCCCATATGGCTGCAATTATTAATATCAAGAAAAATATGAATACTATAATTCCAATAATTCCCTCTATTTTTATCTGTCTAATTGTCTGCTTTTGCCTTTTTGTCTGTTCCTCATTCTTAAAATCGGAATAATCGGCATAGTTAGCACTTGAACCACTCATTCTCTCAGACTCTATTATAGACTTCGCTATAAGCTGGGGATCTCCAAGCATATCAATTACATCACTCTGCTTTTTACCATTGCGAACTTCTTCATCTATATATTTTTGATAATAATTAACATGATATTTAACCTTATCTGCAGGTATTTCACCTTTTAGTGCCTTTTTCAAATAGAACAAAAAATCTTCTTTTTTCATCACATCATCGCCTTTCTAACTTGGTATGCTACAATCCAATCCACTATGATATGAATTGTTCTGTATCAGTTTCTCCAAATTATCATAACATGCATTTGTGTCCGTATCTTGAACTAGATATTCATCCAATTTTTCTAGCAATTGCATGTAATATCCCATAGCTCTCTCTATCAAATCCTCAAATGATTCATTTGACTTAATATCAGTATTCCACGGATTAAGCCATTGTGCATGGCAATTATTCAATGGATCATCCCAAACAACATTCTTGTTTCCCACCATAAATAATGGTGACACCATAGGATGTCCAATAACTGCGTTCTCAGCCATCTCTATTATTTTTTTCTTATTGCCGTTTCTATCCTTTAGCATACTGTTTGCCCATTTAAAGTTGACAATAACATGCTTCATCAGAAGCTTTGATGAAGATATATACGGATACGTCTTTTTACAGCACTCATTCAAAATGTCCGCCACTACATTCAGCTGCTCACTATCAATGGCAACTGTTTTATATTGTTTGAAATCAATTACCTCTCTATTATTGAATTTTTTAAGCAAAATAGCATCTATATCAGTCTCAAAATCTACATGTTTTCCAAAATAAGGCGTCTCCTTATCCATATATCCTGTAAAATAATATACATATGGATGGCATGTTGTATCCAGTGAATAATGTCCAAGAAATCCGGCTAAGTACGCAATGCCAATTTCTCTTTCTTTGCCAGACATTTCTCTTACCTTCATAGCAACATTCCTAAGAAAATTTCCTGTCTCATAGACATGCATAACCGAACCAATATGTTTCTTATTACATGTAAATGAATATGGATAATAAAAGAAAATGTCCGGTCCCTGTAATCCCAAGGCATAAACTTTCTTATTATCTCTAATTATTTCTTTTAAAGCTTTGCTTTCAATTGCATGAATACTTTTGCATCCATATAAATAATGTGTAATAAATCCTGGCATATTGACGCCTCCATAATATCGAATCTATCTGTAATCTGCAATACCATTGAGATTCTTTGCTCTTTGAACTGCACCTTCAACATCAACATAATATTTCTTCTTATTCTTCTCGCTAACATAAACAGATACATTAGTTATATTATACTCTCTTGGGTCGTAATAAATACTTTTGCTTCTATATAATGTTACCTCTCCGGTATACGGATCCTGTACTCTGCAATCAACATAATATGGATGTCTTCCGTTAACAGTAACATTTGTCTTAACTCCAACCTCCATTACCTCTGCATTCAGCTGTTTTCCAGTTTTCATTAATCTCTTATTCGCTCTACCAATCAAAGCTCCTGAAAATGCTATACCGAAGCCTACAGAAAAGAATACCAAACCAAATCCTAATGTGAAAAATATTAACATATTATCTCCACTCTTAACTCTAATATGTCCTGGATTGCCTGGTTCATAATAAATTGTTATTGTTTTTCCCTCATACATACCACTGCTGTAATATGAGAGCTGCACTCCATCAAAAAATTGTCCTTCTGCTTCATAAGTAACATATGCTGTACTTGAAGTCTTTTTATCTGAACCTGTACCCGTTCTCGTTGTTACAATGTCTGTAATAACTCCTTCGGTTGTCTCAGCAGTCTTATAAAAATCCTTACTGGATGCATAATTATATACACCAAATATCGCTGTACCTGCACCTGTCACCATAAAAATCAAACCAAACAGAAACAAAAAAATCTTACTCTTCACTTATAATCTCCTCCATAAATTCATTTGTATACATAATAACACATATTGTTACATATTTCCACAAAAACCCTTACATGAGTGGTCCGAATATTCTAAATATTCTACCTTCAATTCGTCTAAACAAATTACTTGTAAAATAATCTTCAATTGTTACCAAGTGGCATTTATCTATCGTGTCATTAAAATCATCTTCAATTGTCTGAATAATTTTATTATGATAAAAATATGTTCCGCACTCAAAATGATGATATAGACTTCTGTAATCTAGATTAATTGTACCCACAACTGCTTTTACATCATCTGCAACAAATAATTTTGCATGTACAAATCCAGGCGTATATTCATATATTTTTACGCCTTCTGCTATTAAGTGCGGATAGAATGTTCTTGCAATAGCAAATGCAGATTTTTTATCAGATATATGTGGAAGTATTAATTTCACATCAATCCCCCTTCGTGCTGCAAAGGTAAGTGCCTCCACCATATCGTTGTCAATAATTAAATACGGCGTCATTATATGAACATATTTAGTTGCTGTATTTAGCATATCTAAGTAAACTGTTTCAGCAACACTCTCATTTAATACCGGACCATCAGCATAAGGTATAATGTAGCCATCATCATGAATTGCATTATGCGACTCTATATTCAGGTACTTATCATATTCACATTCACCACTCACATTTGTATACCACATTTGCAAAAACATTGCGGTATAGCTCTTAACAGCTTCCCCCTTAACTTTAATTGCTATATCTTTCCAATGACCATATTTTACGATCTCATTTATGTATTCATCAGCAAGATTTATGCCACCATTGTAGGCAACTTTACCATCAATAACAAGTACCTTTCTATGATCTCTGTTATTTTGGTCAGTTGTAAGCAATGGCTTGATTGGTGCAAATACTTTTGTTTCAATACCATATTTTTCCAGTTGCTTTGGATATCCATGTGGCAGCAAAAGTAACGTACATGTTCCATCATACATAAACCTAACTTCTACGCCCTGTCTTGCCTTTTCAATAAGTATATCAAGAATTGAATCCCACATTATTCCGTGCTCTACAATGAAATACTCCAAAAAAATAAATTTTTCTGCCTTTTTTAGTTCTTCCAGCATATCTTTAAATTTATATTCTCCCAAAGGAAAATATGTTATTTCAGGATTCCTATATATAGGGAATTTACTTGTATTATATATATAACTTGCAAGCTGTGCATCATGTACACTCAACTTACTAATATCTTCAACCACAGCTTTATTCTGTGTAAGATATTTCTCAGTATCATTCACTCGTCTCAGATTTCTTTTTCTTAAATTCCAATATCCAATATTCAATGTCAAAAAAATATACAGCAATGAACCAAAAATAGGAATTATACATACAGGAATAAGCCACGCAATCTTAAATTCTGCCTTTCCCTCGGTATTCACTATAAATACAATTACTATTGCGCTGATTACTGCAAATCCACCATAAATATAGTGTGTGTATCTGCTAAACCATGCAAAAGAAGCAAATAATATAAAGAGCTGAAAAAGAAGTAATAACAATGTTACCATTGTTCTACTAAAAACAATCTTAGTAAATATGCTCTTACTTTTATTTTTGACTTTATCTTTAATATGTATTTCGCTGTTCATTTAATCATCCTCTTTCCTAAAGTTCTATACATATATAATTCATTATGATGGACTTGGTCAATTTGCGTGTCAAATTCGGTTATGAAGTGTTCTTTACTTTATGAGGAAATGCAAATTTTACTATAAAGTAAAAAACACTTTAGAAATAATCTAAAGTGTTAAAGCAGGGGTGGAAGGAATCGAACCCTCCTCTGGAGTTTTGGAGACTCTTATTCTACCGATGAACTACACCCCTATGAAAAACGTACGCTAGAGGATTCGAACCCCCGGCCTTCTGGTCCGTAGCCAGACGCTCTATCCAGCTGAGCTAAGCGTACATATAAACAATATATTAAATTGTTAATGCCGGCGACCGGAATCGAACCGGTACGGGAGGTAAGTCCCGCAGGATTTTAAGTCCTGTGCGTCTGCCAGTTCCGCCACGCCGGCATTTCTTCTTTATTGCTAAAGAATAGTGGGACCTACAGGGCTCGAACCTGTGACCCTCTGCTTGTAAGGCAGATGCTCT
>CAZBKO010000081.1:0-10741 GCA_964492545.1 uncultured Lachnospiraceae bacterium | reverse complement strand
TTATACTATAATATTACACCATTCACATACACAAAGCAAATAATATATTAAATTTCAGACTTCCACAAATTAATTAAGGGATACACACGCAAGTGCATTTCTGCAGGCTTGAATGTATATCCCTTTAGATAGATGAAAAATAATTCCTATTTAAATATGCCAACAATATAAGCTATTATAAGTGCCACATTCAAAAATGTAAGCCAAAGATTAACACCAACCATTATCTTCATAGTAGATGCTTTTTTCTCCTGTTCGTTGCCCATTTCCTTATACAATGTTTCAAGATTCTCTGTCATATCGTTATTCTGATTCTCCATGAGATTCTTAATGTTATTCGGCAAAGTTATAACGCTGTTAACCTTGTTAGATACCTCCTCCACAGTCCTTGAAATACTGTTGAATTCCTCCTGAACCTTATCAATCTTATTCTGCATCTTGTCTACGACACCAATTATTGAAGCCATCTGTTCTGTGTCAATCTTAGATACCGATGAATCAATCTTGGATACTGATTCCTCCAGTGTCTTATTGATTCGGTCAATTTCCTCCATAACATCATTGTTATTTATCTCTTCCAGAGCTTTCTCCACTCTCTCGATGCTGTTTATTACCTTTGATTCATCCTTGACTTCTATTGACTTGTTAGATTCAACTGCCTTCAGCTGTTCCAGCTCAGTTTCAATCTTTCTGCTAAGGCCTCTAAGAAACTTAGCATTCTCCATATTTTGGAGCTTCAAATCCTCTATTCGTGTATTGATGTTCAGTAAAAGCTTCTTGTCCTCACCTGCAATTGCAACCTGATTGTCTTTTCTAATTACATTGTTAAGCAAACCCATTATTCTTCCTCCTGTTCTGTATAGTTAGGGAACTTCATAACTACTCTTATTACCTTCCATTTACCCTTGCTGTTTCTCTTGAAATATATCTTAGCTGTCGCCTTACCACTGCCATTTAGCTCTGACTGGTTAGCCGTCAGCATTGTGCGCTCATCAAGTGCTGTATATGAATAATTGTATGTAACCTTAATCTGTGCCTCATTCGGATATGTAAATGAATTCACCTTTGAGGATATTTTATCAATGGAAAATGTTTCGAGCTTAGCTCCATTATCTCCCACTGACCACTGAGCCATGGAATCATATAAATATTCAATTGCAGCTCTTCTCTTCTCACTGTCTGCAAACAAATCCTGAATATCGGAAAAATCAGCTCCCTGTAAAGCATGCTCATACATCTGATTGACAACATATTTTGCGTAATCGAGTACTTCATCTTCCTCCGCCGGCGGCATAGAAAAGCTATCTAACGTAAATTCTTTCTCAGTATCGCCAGACTCCAAATATACGGTCTGATTGTATGTATCAATATTATCACCGGCTATTGTAAATGTGTGTTCCCCGGAAAACATTCTAAGAAGAACATAATACTTCATCTTGCCATCCAGGGATGTATTATCATAATACTCATCAATGGCAACACCATCAATCGAACCAGTCATCTCGCTTGGCACACCAACTGTGAACTTATCAATGACCTGAGAATCAACATTGACCTTCCATGTACTAAACAACAAATATGTTCTCTCCGGCTGTTTCTCTAATGTAATATCCAAGCTTCCATCAGTTCCATCCTTCTTCGTATACTCTATAGTATAGTCTAGCATTCCGTCATGATTTGACTTCTTAATAATATCGTAATCCTTAATTCCACCAATAATGGCATCTGCATCCATCATCTGTTCAAAATACTTCTCATCAATAAATGGCGACTCAGTCACATCAACCATATCATACATTTTCTCGTAATTACCGGTTAGAAAATATTCAAAATACTGTATAACAAATCTTTCTGAGCTTCCTGCTCTTGAACCATAAGCATACCATACACCAAGTATAGCAAATACCGCCAAGATTGCTATGGTCTGGGCTGCTTCTATAACAAATCTTTTGGTTATTCTGACATTCTTTATCTTCTTAATCCACTGAAAATTGATTTTCTTCATCAATGCGCCTCACTCTATTAACCATAATAGCTTATTCTATCATAATCGATGCTATTATTCAATTCTATTTTACTTGACTAATGTATCAAAAATGTATAGTATATAACATACACAAAAACAAATTATTATATCAGAATGGATGGTTTATATGGATAAAAAATACGAATTTAACGAAGCACTTGCCGCTTTAATTGAGCTTGCTGCATCATCTAATAACAAGCTGACTACAAAAGAAATTGACGACGCTTTCGAAGGCATAATTGATAACCCTGATATGCTAGAGCATGTTTATGAATATCTTGTTGAGAATCGTATCAGCATTACAGGTTACGTTGCTCCTATTAAGTTAAATGTTGAAAATGATGAGCCTGAATCTCTTAAGGATGAGATTGATTCGGCTACCGAGCAGGCCTATATCAATATGTATCTGGCTGAATTAGAGGATATATTACCTCTCACGATGGCGGAAGAGGAGGCTCTTATTGAGCAGGCAATCAAAAGTCACACCCCATCAAAGGATAAGCTGGTAGAGGTTAATCTGCGTCTGGTCATTAATATGATTGACAACTACAAAGGTAAAGGTGTAGCCACATCAGACCTTATTCAGGAAGGAAATCTTGGACTTCTAAGCGGTGTTTCAACATATAATGGTCCTATATCAGCCACTGAGTTTCACAAGCATTTAAAGCTGGCAATTTGCGATGCACTTGATGATGCGCTGAACGAAGAAATTGGTGCCTCAAGAATTGGACGACATTTGGCAGATCGTGCTAATTCACTTGATAAGTTCTCTACCGAATTTGCCAAGGAAAATGGTCGTGAAGCTACATTAGAAGAATTAGCTAAGGGACTTTCGCTTTCAGAGGAAGAGGTTCGAAGCGTTATGAAATATTCACTAGATGCTCTTAACAGCACCGGTGAAGAATAGGTATTGTAGAACAAATGGGCTGTAAAATAAGTCCTTAACCAAGAAACTCCAGTTCCGGCAAAGTTCCGGTTCTGGAGTTTCTTTTGTATCCTTTTATTATGTTAAATATTATTAGTAGTTTTTCTTTCTTGTAAGTCCGACAACTGATAGGATTAAGGAAATTGCTGCAAATATAAGTGGTGCTATAAAGAATGCCATAAGACCAACTGCGCCATTCTTTGCCTCCTGTGCTTCTCCTCCAAAGTACTGAACTAACTCGCTGTACTCCTTAACGTCTGAATATAATCCTGATGCAAGAATTACTCCCCATACAGATACTGCAGCAAGTACTATATTATTAACTAAATTACATGCTACACCTCCCTTAGCTGGAAGTGCAAATCCCAAAATTACCAATATAATACCTACTACCGCTGCAATTACACCTATTATTCCAAATGTGTCAAAGCCCTCAACCCATTCTTCTGCATATATATCTGAAAATCCGGTTGATGAAAAGCCTATTGCTGCTAGGGATGAAAAAGCTACTGCTAATACAGCAATCAAGTTAAGTATTGCAGATGTAATTTTGAATGGTAACACCCTTTTCTTATAATTCAATCTGCCTTGCATTGAATCATACTGCTGTCCGCCATACTGATAATTATTCGCATACTGTTGTCCGCTATACTGATTATCATTTGTATACTGCTGATTGCCATACTGACTATCATTTGTATACTGCTGGCTGTTATACTGACTATCACCTGCGTAAGTCTGCTCTGATGTTGTGTTTTCGAATTCCTCTGAAGCTGATGCGCTATTTACAGGAGTTCCACAGCTTGGGCAAAATGTGCTTCCCTCTGGAAGCTGGTTTCCACATGAACTACAAAACATAAGTTAACCTCCACTTTCTTTTGTTTGTTATTTAACAATTTCTCTTATCTTATTAGCGATTCCATCGGCATCTAAACCATATTTGTGCACAAGCTCAACTGCTGGTCCGGATTCGCCATAACGATCATTCATACCAATCTTAGTAACAGGTGTTGGACACTGCTCACATAACACATCACACACAGCACTTCCAAGTCCACCAATGATTGAATGTTCTTCTATTGTAACTACCTTGCCTGTCTTCTTAGCCGACTTAACAACTAATTCTGCATCAATTGGTTTAATTGTATGCATGTTGATAACCTCAACTGAAATACCTTCTGTTTCCAACTGTGCAGCAGCCTCCAAAGCTCCTGATACAGGAAGTCCTGTTGCTATAACAGTCACATCTGTACCCTCTTTGAGAACAACTCCCTTTCCAATTTCAAATGTATAATCTTCTCTATCATTAATAACTGGAACTGCAAGACGTCCAAATCTCAAATAAACTGGTCCGTTAAGCTTGTATGCAGCCTTAACTGCAGCCTTTGCCTCAACAAAATCAGCCGGATTAATAATTGTCATTCCAGGTATAGTTCTCATAAGAGCTATATCCTCGTTGCACTGATGTGTTGCTCCATCTTCACCAACAGAAATTCCGGCATGTGTCGCACCGATTTTGACATTAAGATGTGGATAACCAATTGTATTTCTCACCTGTTCAAATGCTCTTCCTGCTGAGAACATTGCAAATGAGCTTGCAAATGGAACGTATCCTGTAAGTGAAAGTCCAGCAGCAATACCCATCATATTACACTCTGCAATACCGCAATCTATATGTCTGTCCGGAAATTCCTTCTTAAACATATTAGTCTTAGTAGCTTCTGCAAGATCTGCATCAAGTACTATAAGATTATCTGCCTCTTTACCAAGTTCTACAAGTCCGGCACCATAGCCTTCTCTAGTTGCTTTCTTAATTACTTCTGACATAATGCTTCACCTGCTTTCTTAAGTTCTTCCATGGCGATTTCGTACTTCTCGTCATTTGGAGCACTGCCATGCCATTCAGCTCTATTTTCCATAAATGAAACGCCCTTACCCTTAATGCTCTTAGCAATGATAGCTGTAGGCATTCCCTTTGTTTCTCTTGCTTTCTTAAGGGCGTCCTCTATCTGTGCAAAATCATGTGCATCTATATTAATTACATTAAAGTTAAATGCTTTGAATTTCTCATCAATTGGATATGGTGAACATACATTATCAACATTTCCATCTATCTGTAATCCATTGTTATCAACGAAAACCACAAGATTGTCAAGCTTTCTGTGTCCGGCAAACATTGATGCCTCCCAAACCTGTCCTTCCTGAATCTCGCCATCGCCAAGTAATGTGTATACTCTATAATCTCTATTCTGAAGCTTTGCAGATAATGCCATACCTACTGCTACAGAAATACCCTGTCCAAGCGAACCACTTGACATGTCTACGCCAGGAGTTCCTTTCATATCCGGGTGTCCCTGAAGATAAGAACCTACTTTTCTCAATGTTGTAAGATCTTCTACAGGAAAATATCCTCTCTGTGCTAATACAGAGTAAAGAGCTGGAGCAACATGTCCCTTAGATAAAACGAATCTGTCTCTCTCTTCCATCTTAGGATTCTTAGGATCAATATTCATCTCTTCAAAATATAAATAGGTTAAAATATCTGCTGCTGATAGTGAGCCGCCCGGATGTCCTGACTTCGCACTGTGTACTGCAGTTACAATACCTTTTCTAACTTCGTTAGCTGTCTTCTTAAGTTCTAACTGATTCATAACGTAACACCTTTCTGTTCAATAACGCGAACACTTTGACACTATTTTACGAATTAGACTATATCATAGAATATACCATTTTTCTAGTCTATTTTTTAATAAATGATATTTGTTATGCAAATGATATGACATTTGTAACTTGTTATCTTATGTCATTCATTATAATATTGACTCACAATCAAATCAATCAAAGGAAAGGATATGAAATTATGAGAAATAAAAGTTCAAATCTAATTTGGGGGCTTGCCTTCATAATCGTGGGAATATTTTATATAGGAAATTCATTTTTAGGATGGCATTTCAGCCTTTGGAGCTGGTGGCCTTTATTTATAATTATTCCCAGTGTTACATCACTTATCAAAAATGGAATTCAGTTTTCAGGATTAATTGGTCTATTCATCGGTTCATCATTCCTGTTGGCATCTCAAAATGTTATCAGCGGTGAAACAATTAGTAAATTATTTGTCCCTGTAATTCTTATACTTATCGGTGTATGCATTATTTTCAGAAATTCGTTTTCTGCCAAGAAGCCTACAACTGAAGCAACACAGAAGCTGTATAACAGTTCCACTCCGGAATATAGTGCAGTATTCAGCTCAAACAAAACTATTTTTCCAAATGCTCCTTTTAATGGAACAGTGATTAATGCAGTATTTGGCAGCGTTGAATTAAATCTTAGAGATGCAATAATTACCGAAGATGTTGTAATTAACTGCACAAGCATTTTTGCCGGTGTTGACTTATTTGTCCCTGCCAATGTAAATGTTAAGGTTTCTTCTGTCCCTATTTTCGGCGGTGTAAGCAACAAAGCCAATGATATAAACGACCTTAACGCACCTACTATTTTTGTAAATGCAACATGCATGTTTGGAGGTATCGATATAAAATGACAACAGCCCAGAAAATAATTAAATATGTTGCCGCAGGCTTTGCTATTTTTCTTGCATTCAGCATTGTAATCTCGATTCTTCAGGTATCGATATCTGTTATTGGCGGATTGGCAGGCTGGAACAAGGATGTGATTTCAGACGAAAAGGATTTTGAAAAGGCTATAATCAAAAACATTGATATAGATATGTCTGTTGGTACACTTACCATTGTAAGCGGCGATGATTTTATGGTAACTGCAAAAAATGTTTCTTCTGACTATAAATGTCTTGTAAAAGATACTACATTAAAAATTGACAGCTCCGGATGGTCTTTTTCACCTTTTGGAAATCAAAGTGTTAATTCAAAAATTACTGTTACAATTCCAGAAAATGCAGATTTTGATGATGTTAATATTGACTTTGGTGCCGGTAAAATGAAGCTCAATGATTTAGTTGTCAATGGTTCGCTGAAAATTGACTGTGGCGTTGGAGAGTTGTCTCTTGATAACGTTACGGTAAACGACTCAAAAATAGACCTTGGCGTGGGAGAAATTTCTTTAACCGGAACAATGTCAGGAAGCAATAAGATTGAAAATGGCATTGGCGAGATTTCACTTAACCTTGCAGGAAATCCAGATAACTACGATATTGATAAAGACCATGGTCTTGGTGAATCCAAAGTTCACGATAATACAAATGGCAAATACGATAATGATACAAGCCCTTCCGGAACAATTTCAACTGATATAGGAATCGGCGAAACAGATATAACATTTAAATAAGTAATATGATAAACGGTCATACTTCTTCCATGTGGATTAGTATGACCGCTTTTTTCGTATTATGGAGTTGTCATTCCGTTCATGGTCATATATTTTGAAATCATATCACCATGATGCTGTTCTTCCTTCTGTATATGATTGAGCACATCTCTCATATTAGTGTCTTTGAATTCAAATATTCCTGTGTTATATGCAGCTGATACGTGTTTCTCAGTACCAAGGCAGTCAGTACACAAATATTCATCCTTCTTCTTATCGGCTTCATTGTACGTATAGGTATTCATAAAACTGTCCTCATCGAATTTATTGCTGCTTCCACTCACGCTTGGTACTGTTCCATTTAACATATCTGATACTGTATTTAAATGCTGCTGCTCCTCATTTGCAATACTGCTGAACATATTTGAAAGTCCCGGACTGCATGCAGCCTGTGAATGCTTTGTGTACTTCTCAATACACAACTTTTCCTGATTCTGGTAATCCTTCAAATAGCTTGTTTCTTTTTGAGTCAATGTCATATTATTCTCCATTCTGGAGCAATCTGTTTGCCACTGGGCGAAGAGAAATTTGCACAGCCGTTTTCTCTTTTGCCACAAATACTATTTGTGATGCTCCTGCACAAATAGTTATATGAAAATATTAAAGAAAGGTTTACCACCAAGTGATAAACCTTTCTTCTTAAAGTATGCCCATATTTGACTAAATTATTAATGCTTCTTATACAAAATCTTCTTCTTTTAACAGTCCGAATTCTTCTTTTCCTCTTCTCATTCTTCCAAAGAGCTTTTTAAGTCCTCCATGTTCAGCATGATTGATTGCTTCATCAATTATATCCTCGAGCTCTTCTCTTGTGACACATTGATTTCTTCCAAAGATATCTCCAACTCTGGCATACAGTGCGAGGGTTCCCATTTCATTAACCACATATCTTCTCTTAGCTGCATAATCCTTTGCCATTCTTACATAATCATCCGCATCATAGCCTTTGATATATATCTGATTATCAAATACTTTTTTAAGCTCCGGTGTTGTATTTGTCAGTCTTTCAAGTGCAGCCTGATCATCCTCCATGACAATAAGCATTTCCTCTGTGTATGTCTTCATAACTTCAATGAGGTCGACTACTGTGGTAGGTGTAAGATTTCCAGCCTTCTCAATAACCAAATCAGCTCCAAGAATCTTAGGCATTGCAGATGTTACGCCCTTTTTATTGAGAACCTCGGCCTTAATCTTAGCTACCTTTCTTCCAGGTCTTCCATGACCACGACCTCTGTTGGCTACCTTGATTATTCCAAGTGCCAATGTTGTCTTGCCAGTCTTAGTATCTCCCATAATAAGAACATTGTTGTTCTTCGATGTTCCATCCATCTCGAAGTTATTTATCAGCTTATCAATTGTTGATACCAGCTGTTCTTCAAGTCCCGGCACATCAAGAAAATCAGCAAATACTGCTCTGTATTCATCATTTAGTCTTAGTCTTCCAAGCTCTTCCTCATCCCTATTCTGTACTACTACTTTATTAGGTTCAGGCTTGTCTTCTGACATTTCCTTATCAGCTTCTGTTTCCGTTTCAGTTTCTTCCACTGCTTCTATCTCTGCTTCCGGCTCTGTTTCAGTTTCTTCCACTGCTTCTATCTCTGCTTCCGGCTCCGTTTCAGTTTCTTCCACTGCTTCTATCTCTGCTTCCGGCTCTGTTTCAGTTTCTTCCACTGCTTCTATCTCTGCTTCCGGTTCCATCTTAGGTTCTTCTGTTATTGCAGCTTCCAACTGTGCTTCCGATTCCGGCACACTCATATCAACCGCATTCGCTATACCTTCTTCTGCTGTTTCCTGTACAGCAGCAGCGACTGACTCAGCTGCACCAACAACAGTTCCAGCCAATGCTGCTCCGGTTGCGGCAATCCCTGCTATATTACTGCCATCTGAATCAACAGCCTGTGTATCCTCGTCATCATTATCACTATCCGCTAATTCCTCTTCAGGTGATGTCTCATCTAACTCCTGCTCTTCTTCCTCAGGCTCTTCTTCAGGTGCCTCACCAAAAAGTGCATTAATCAAATCCTGCTGTTCATCTATTTCCTCTTCCGAATCATCACCAGATGCTTCTTCCGATTCTTCCTGAACATCTTCGTCCTCAGCAGAAGCTTCATTTACCTCATCTGTAGGAATATCTCCAGTGTTCTCAATCCAGTCAGATTCGCCGCTATCCTCAACCTGAACAAGCTCGTCGCCATCATCACTCAGGGTATCTTCTTCGGTGTTGTCTGTTGTACTCATAATATCAGGCTCAATAATGACAGCCTCTCTCGCCTTGCGTCTCTCTTCCTGCTTCTTGATTTCTGCTTCGTACTTAGCAACTTCCGCCAAAGCCTTCTCATATTTTTCACGGATTTCCATCTCATGAAGAACTTCTTCAATTGTCATCTGTCCTTCAATCTGCTCATCAACATTCTCATTCTCTGCGAGACCAATCTGTCCATCCTCTTCCTGCTCAAATAACGGACTTAACGGAACTGTATGATAAATACTTTCATCCTTAGAGCTTTCAGCTTTCTCTTTCTCCAAGTGTTCCTTCATGATATTTATCTTCGCCTCATTCATAAGTGCTTCTCTCTGCTGTTCTTCCTCTGTTGGCTGATCAAATGCACTTCTGACCCCGGCAGCTCTTGCTGTATCCTTGTCTGTATCTTCACCCATCATTGTCTTGATCTGTTCTGTATCAATTCTCTTTGTCTTCTCAGGGTTGTCAGTTTCTGACTCTTCTACCTCTTCCTGGGCTGTACTGTCACCTCTATTGCTTTCATTCATAATAATTTCCATGCTCTTAGCAATAGCAGCCTGTATATTTGCAGTATCATACTCACTGACATTCATGGCTCTAAAATTGATTTCATCAATATCAATCTCAGCTGTCTTCATTAAATCCTCGCCAATCTTAGACATTTTGTCCTTTCTAACATCAGTAAAATCGTAGAATTCTATTGTATTCTTATTGCCATACATTTCCTCATCAAGCTTCTTCATATCATTATTGACATTATTGACATCATTGACATCAGAAGCTTCCTGTGGCTGTTCTGCTACCTCTTCCATGGATTCTGCCGTATCATCATCTTCAACATCAATCTCTATGTTTTCCTCTGATTCATCTGCCTTAGTATTAGTCTCAGGGTCAGACTCATCCTCCTGTGGCTCATCCTTGAAAATAGGAAGACTGCCAAAGGTCTTGTTCAAAAGTTCTTCCTTAGCATCAAACTTAGCCTGGTCAGCTTCTGCACTTTCAACCGGAATAGCTGCAGGAGCATCCTCAATCTTAGACTTTCTAAGTGATACTCTGTTGTCGTATTTCTCCTGTTGATCCTTGGTGAGTGGCTCATACTTCATCTTAAGCTCCATAGCCTTCTCAACATATTTGCCTTCGCTGAACCACAAAATAACCTGGTCACACATTGCAACACATTTGTCATGGTTTCCGGATTCGTCATATA